>CAYNBK010000073.1:0-4702 GCA_964395485.1 uncultured Pseudomonadales bacterium | reverse complement strand
ACCTTACCAGCATATATGTCCCCAGCATTAGCGCCGGCGCGCTTATTTTTCCGTCTGAGGATTCAATAGTGTCAGTCAAATCCGTCCACTCCTCTTTTTCAGTATTCCAAAACATCAGCTTTAAACCGGCCGGATCCTCTTTAGTTTGAAAACTTATCACACTATCCTTTAGTTTTTTGGCTATGCTATCTGATGCAAAAAATCCATAAGGGCCTTCCAGCACTTCGTCCTCGATATCTCCCGGCAGTCCCATTGTGTCTGCAACCAGCAAGGCTGTATCATCCGTCAAATCCTTATCGCCCAGCTGCAAAGAAACTTTTGCGTCCCTGGAGCTGAATATGCCGTCCTTGTCTGCTTTAATACCAATAGTAAAATCCCCCTTTAAGCTGTATTCTCCTTTGTCTCCTCCCGAAAACCGGGCGATAATACTGCCGCCGTTAACGCCGGTATCATATTTTTTCTTTCCCTTGCTCTCGGAGCAAAAACAAAACTCTTTAGCCTCTGTCGGTTGGCTGACAGTACTAAGGTCTATTCTCCCCATACCGCCCTGGATCAGAGTCCCGCCTTCGGCATTAGTGGCCTGGTACTCGATTTCATACTCCAAAAGTGTATCGCTTGACCTGTCTATTGAAAGATATATTTCCCCTCCATTTGCGGACGGGGTTAAAAGCAAATACGGCCTTTGCCCTACCGGCAGCTTGTTAAATTCTTCTACTAAAATGGGGCTTGGCTCAGGGCCGATCTCCACTGCGGTCTTTTTGGCGGAAAAAAGATAAACTCCCCCTCCGACAACAAAAATTAAAACCAGCACTATGGGTAAAATTATTTTTTTGTTCATAGATAAGTATTATTGCTAGACTGTTAGATTATTAAATTGCTAAAAACAATACAGCAATATAAGAATATAATAATATAGCGATATAGCAATAGATTATTTTTCTAATTTTTCCTTAAAATAAACCGCCAATTTGCTTATATTCACGCGCTCCTGTTTGCTTGTATCCCTATCCCTGACTGTCACTGCATTGTCTTTCAGGGTATCAAAATCTATTGTCAGGCACCATGGTGTCCCTATCTCGTCCTGACTCAGGTATCTTTTACCGATATTCCCTCTGTCGTCCCACGCGCAAACTATCTCTTTTTTCAGATTTTCATAAACTGTTTTAGCCTTGCTGACCAAGTCTGTTTTATTGCGAAGAAGGGGAAAGACCGCCGCCTTATAAGGAGCCAAACTAGGATGCAGACAAAGCACGGTTCTTTTCTCCTCTTTTTTATAGGCATCCATCAAAAAAAACAAAACAGCCCTGTCAGCCCCGGCAGAAGTTTCAATGATCCAGGGAATATATTTCTTCTCTTTTTCAAGGTCTAAATAATTTAAATCAACACCCGAGTACTTGCTATGGCGGGAAAGGTCCCAGTCACCGCGGTTGTGAATACCCTCAAACTCTTTCCAGCCCAAATCACTTTTGTATTCAATGTCGGTTGCGGCCTTGGCATAGTGAGCCCGCTCATCCGGTTCATGATCGCGAAAACGTATATTTTTCTTGTTTATACCCAAGTTCAAATACCAATCCATTCTGCGCTCTTTCCACTTATCAAAGGTTTTTTTGGCAAAGGCGTGGTCCGGAGGTATAAAGTACTGCATTTCCATTTGCTCAAATTCTCTGGTACGAAATGTAAATGATTTGGTAGTTATTTCATTGCGAAAGGCCTTGCCGATCTGGGCGATGCCAAAAGGTATTTTAGGATTCATGCTTGAAAGCACGTTTTTATAATTAAGATAAATACCCTGGCATGTCTCTCCACGCAAATATACTTCCGATTTGCTGTCTTCAGTCACTCCCAGATATGCCTTGACCAGTAGATTAAAACTCCTTGACTCTGTTAATTCCCCTCCGCATTCAGGACATTTTCCCCCGCCGGAAGGATTTCCTTCCGCTAAATGATCGGCCCGAAAACGATGATGACAGCTTTTGCACTCTACCAAAGGATCGCTAAAGTTTTTTACATGTCCGGACGCTTCCCAGGTTTTCGGATGCATAAAAATGGCGCTGTCCAGACCATAGATTTCATCATTAGCATAAACCATTTCCTCCCACCACAATTTCTTTAGATTGTTTTTCAGTTCCACGCCGAGTGGTCCATAATCATAAACCGAAGAAAAACCTCCATAAATAAGTGATGAAGGAAAAATAAAACCCCGCCTTTTAGTTAAGGCGACAATATCATTTAAACTTGCCATATTCACTGTTTTATCATGCTAGTTTAACCCTGTCAAGAAAAGCAAGGAGTTTAATCTTTTTTCAAGTATGCTCTCAATATATGCATCCAACTCCAGAGCACTTATCTGTTCGATATTGCCAAAACCCAATTCATCCAGTACTGTCCGCTTAAACTCGCTTACCTTTTCCTGCTCGCCGTCAAAAGCCTTTTCTATTTGGTAAAGCAGTAAAGTAGTTTTATCAAACAAGCTGGCTTGCTCCTGTTCCTCTGCCAGCATTTTATCCAAAAGCTCAAAAACCTGGAAACTTAATGATATTTTATAAAGACTGCTTTTTAAAATGGGAAATTCATACAAAAGCTTGCTTTCAGTAAGGGTAAAAAAATCTCCTTTTTGATAAAGGTTGATCGAAAGCAAATTAAAAAGATCCAGGCTAGCCGCTCTTCTGGATTGGCATTTTCTTACTCCCCTTGCCCTTACCGTCACCTTGCCCAACTCTCTGGTAAAAAAACTTATTATCTGGTCGGCCTCGTGGTAGTCGCGCTTTCTGACAACTAGCGCTTTGCATTTAATGATATGCAACATTCCTTAAAGCTCCACCTGTACTTGCTTATCGGTAAGCAACTCTATTTCCTGCTTTTGCTTGCTGTCTATCACCGTATACATCGGCTCGTCAGTTCCAGCCTGCTTTTGGATAAGAAGCGGGAAAACGCTCTGTGAACTTAAATCTTCCGGCAGTTTATAGCGCAGTACAATTTTTGCTCTACCGCCGCCGCCGCGCAGTTTAAAAAATCCGCTGAAAACTGTTTTATCCAAATCCTCACTGCTTTCTATTTCTGTTTCCGAACCCAAACCCTCAATCAGTTTTGCTCCTTTTGGTACATAAACCCGGAAATAATCCTGTAAAACTCCGGAAAGGCACAAACCGCCGGCTCTTTCCAAATTGCAGTTGTCCATTGGCTCCGGATGCAGATAGTTTATCGTTACTGTTTTTTCCAAACCGTTTTCGGTCTTTTCAAATTTCTGTTCTACCTCCGACGTAACATATAAGTTGGATTTTGCACCTCCCAAATTGGCGTCTACCACTGCCAGATAATCGCCGGTAATGTCTTTTATCCTGCCGGCGGCGCCAAAAGCTTCAGCCGCCTGCTGTCTTTTTTCGTCTTTAAAATAAAGAAGCATATGTTTTTCTTTTAAAGCAGAAATAAAAACATTAAAAAGATCCGGCCATTGCTGTTTTGTCGCTCCATAAGACTTAAACATAATTTCCTGCATCATCGGACCAAGGATAGTGGACTTGCGGTTAGCTACAATATCCGGCAAAGGCTCATCCACGATATATTCAAGCGCGCAGATTACCTGCGGGATATTGCATCTGGGATCGTTTTCCATAGTAAAATGGCCGTAGCCCGGTACATCTACCGGCCCTAAAACGTCAAGCAATGCCTTAAGCACTTTGGTGTCAATGGCTATTATTCCATCCACTTTTTCTACCCCACTCAGGTTTCCATAATAAGCCAAAAACTCTTCCATTGAAACCTGGAAGTCCGGCGACCAGTTCATATCCCTCAGATGATAGGCCTGGACATTCAAATATTTTGCCAGCACTTCAGGAGCTTCCAATTTATTTCCCAGCTTGCTGTCCAGTGAATAAATATCATCAGAGTTTCCGCTCCTGGCTTTGCCGGCTTCTACATCAAACACGCTGTAGGCCGTGATAAAGCCACCAGTAGGCCGGAGTTCACCGTCGTTTTGAAAAAGTACCAGATATTTTTGCTTGTCCGGATAACCGAGTACCTGGGGCAGTACCTCTATCACCGGCTTGGTTTCTTCCAAAGTTTGCCTCACCTGAGACAAACTGCTTTTGACCATACTTATCTGATCTCTTATCGCTACTCCCTTTATACTTTTCGGGTATCGTGAAGGATTTATTCCGTCAATGTTTGATTCCATTTCGTTTATCTTGCCGATTATCTCATCCAGTTGAGGCGTTACCTTATCGAGAGTTTGAACTATCTTTACTATCCTGTCTTCGGCCGTACCGCCGGTAAAACTCCCCTGCCCTTGAAAACCAAGCACATCAGCATAAGGGGTTATCGTATCCAGCAAAATCACTCCGGCATCGATACCGGAACGGACCGCCGCCAGTGCTTTTTCTCCATCATGATAATACGCAGAATAAAAAGGAATATATTTAAGATAGGATATTTTAGGGTAAGCAGTGCTTATATCTTCGAGCTGTGTTTTCAGTTCCTTTATTTTACTGTCGGCCGAAACCAAATCTTGGTTTTTGGCACTGCCGTAGGCCTCCATTGCCAGGTCCTGGCTTTGCTTTGCTTTGGCGATCATCGGCTTTGCCATAAAATAGGCCGCCAGCGCACTAAGTATATAAAAAAGCAGGACAAATCCCAAAACACCCAGAAAAATGAAGGCAATTTTTTTAACAGGTGATTTTTTGACTGTCTTAATTTCTATTTCTTC
>CAYNBK010000072.1:0-4792 GCA_964395485.1 uncultured Pseudomonadales bacterium | reverse complement strand
GCGAAAATCAAATTATTTTCAAAAAGTGGTAAATTTGATTTGCGCTTACTATATTACTAAAACTCTATCTTATGAAGCTTTTCAACCTCAACCTAGACATGCGGCCGCCAAGGCGCTATTTTTTCAAAAATCCCAATTTATCCGAACGTTTTCATATTTTGCAAAGGGAGATCCGCCGCCTTCAGCCGGATTTTATCACCTTTCAGGAGGCGACAGATATATTACTGCTGGCAAATCTCAGGGCCATGTATTTTTCCCCCTACCGTTATATTGCCAAGGGCTTGTTTCGTTTGCAGGGGGGATTGGTGACTGCTTGTGACAGCACCAAATGGCAGCTAGCTTACAAAAAGTTTTATGCCTTTTCCGATCAGGGCAAGTTTTTTTCCCGGGAGATTGCCGATCGTTTACTCAAAAAGGGGATAATGCTAACTATCTTTGATCATATTAAAACAGGGGAGAGAATAGTGCTTATCAATGTCCATCTGACGGCAAACTACGGGCGCAAAAAATCCGACAAAGAAAGAGAGGTGCTAAAACTTCAGCTAGCCCAAATAAACGCTTTACTGCAGAAAAAACGCCACATGGGTCACTTTTGCCTGATAACAGGAGATTTTAACGCCGATTTTTCTTCCCTCACTATGCAAAACTGGATAAAAGAAAGCCGGTTGAAAACCGTATTTTCGCAAGAGCCCACTATCTGTCCGTCTGTTAATCCGCTTTGCCACCCTGATCAAAAACTGGATTGCCAGATAGATAACATTTTGCTTCGCAAAAGCGACTACTGTGCCAAAAACTGCCAGGGAGAGCTTTTATTTAATAAAAAAGAGAGTTTTATATCCGACCATTTTGGCTTATATTCAAATATAGCATCATGAAAAAGACATATTTTTGGCTGTTTTTGTACCCGGCATTATATTTGCTTTTAAATATCGTTTTTTATATTTTCTTTTTTGCTGATTTTCAAATCGGAAGTATTGCTTCTGCCGGAATTATGCTTGGCGCGGGCAGTTTGCTGTTTATGGCAGTCGCGGTAAACGCCAGCTATTTTTTCATTGCTTTTTTGCTAAAACTGATGTTTAAAAAAGTAGAGCTAGCAAGAAAATATAAATTGTTATCGCTATTTTATTTTCTTGCCACACTGCTTTTTTTTGTTTTTAGTTTTTATATCTCAAACAGAAGGGAATACTACAGTGATAATCCCGAACAAAATCCCACTTATATCCGCGGCGCCGGACAGATACATTTGTTAGATTTAAAGGCAGAGCCGCTTTACCAAAACGGCAAACTGCATGGTCTACAGATAAATACAGGAGTGATGGTAGATAAAAGCGGACAGTATATTATTTATCCGGCGGAGTCGCTTGGAGAGTTTGTTTTCTTATCATGGGAGAGCAGTGAATCGGCAAAACCGGCAGACAGTAGAGAACAAGCGCTTATTGCCGGCCAACAATACAGTTTTTCCTACTTTTTACCCTTTGCCGATTATGCGGCAGACTATCCAAGCGTTGAAAAAAGGATTGACAAAATGCTGACAAAGCATGATGGCCAGTTAGTTTTTAATATCCTTTGGCATTTGGAGTATCAGCCAAAGATCCCGGTATATTTTCTTAATACCGCCCAACACGGAAAAATTTATTCACTCAGAGTAAAATATGAAGCAAGTTAATTCTATTTCAGCTCAAACACTACTGTCACGCTTTTGCTGACTGTGCCCGAGCCCGGTTCCAGCGCCGCCCCGCCGCCGCCTGCTCCATCGCGAAAAGCGTAAATAGGCTGAGAGGATTGGTAGCCTTCGCTTACATTTAGTATTTTCCCCAGTTTATCACTCCCGCCAGCCATAATTACTGCTTTTTGCCTGGCGTTGGCGATGGCTTCTTTTAACAACTTGTCCTCAGCCGATACGGTATTATCCAAGCTAAAGTTAGGCCCATAGACATTTGTTGCTCCGCTTTTGCCAAGCAGGTCTGCCAGCTGAGAAGCGCTATCTATGTCTCGCAGGGTGATAGCGACAGTATTGCTGACGTTCCATTGGCCTTCGCGCCTTTTTTGCACGCCGTTATCATAATATGTTTCCTGCTCCTGATAAATATTGAGGTTTTGGCTTTTAATATCTTCAGTTTTAACGCCAAAGTTTTTTACCGCGTCGATAATGGCATTCACTTTTTGGTTTACTTCGTCTATAGCGGCTTGTTTGTCATCGCCCACCTTGCTTACCCCGGCATTAAAAGTGGCGATTTGGTTTTTTACCTGGTCTTCGGCCGTACCAGTGACTGTGATAGTCTGCGGACTGGAAAATTCAAGCTTTCCCCAATTGGTATTTTGCCAGGGCAGAAAATAAAGGCCGGAAAGCAAAACAGCGGCAAAAAGAACAGCCGCCAAACTTATTCCCAGAAAAAAATTTCCTTCCATATTCTAATATTAAGCCAATAGTTTGCATCTTGTCAACCTTTCTTTTGGATAGTTTGAGTTGACAGGGCTTTTTAAAAAGTGGTAGACTTTATCTAATGCCAGGAAAAACGCTAAAATTCTTCTTAAAGTGTCACCCTGATGTTTTTATGTTTCGCGCGGTTACTTTTACAGCCGGTTTATGTCTGGCGCTGGTAGTAATAGGTGTAGAGTTTTCCTTTTTTAGCCCTCAAGCCGTGCAGAAACCCAGCATAAATATTGCCGAAACAGGGCATAGCATTCCTTCAGATTTTTGGCAGGATTTAAACTTTGGAGAAACGCTTTATGGACAGATCAGCGTGGATGATTGGGCAAATCCCGAAAGAGGCGGCGCCTTGACCGACGGTTTTCGTTTTGTCCTGCCGGATTTAGGCGGCGACCGTCATGCCTATGACAGCATTGAGGTATATTTTCGCTCCTGTCCGGACGAAGGCAATGATGAAAATTACGACAATTGCCTAGCCTTTTCCTCTTTTTATGAAGAAATGCTTCTTTATGACAGCCAGATGAATTTGCTGGGTGGCGGCAATACCCGCTTGGATTTTGACTCTTTCCCCATTACTTCCGACCGTGTTTATTATGTGCTTGCTTTTCCGGACAGCCTTATGTCTGGCAAAACCGGTCATTACAAAATCACTCTGGACTATGAAATGCAGGCGGTGGCTTTTAAAGTCAAGTTCAACGGGGTGAAGCAGGATAGGGGAGTGATAAAAGCCAAAGTCCAGCTTTATCATCCTTTTTTCAATCCTGAGGGGCGTGATTTGGGTGTATTGTCTTTTGATTGGAACCCTACAGGAGACGGCACTTATCTTGCCAGCTTTAGCCTTAGCAATCTAGGTTTTGATCAGGATGGATACAGTTTGAGTATAAAAGGAGAAAAGCATTTACAGCGAGTTTTTAACAACTTATTTTTTGAAAAAGGAAAAACTTATGACCTGACGGCCAAGACGCTCGAGCCAGGCGACTTGCCCTTGCCTCAGGATGGTGTAGCCGACAGCCGGGATTTTGCTTATCTTTGGGGTCATCGCGGCAGTATCGCTAGAGAGTATTTAAACATAGGCGACCTGAATTATGACGGCGCCATCAATATGGGGGATATCAGCCTTTATTTGCAAACCCTCAAAAACAAATATGACGATCAAAGCTGGTAATATCAAATCTATCATATTACTTGTCGGCATTTTATTGTCGCTTATTTTTCCTGCATCGGCCCGAGCGGCATTTTTTACCCTAGATCCGATGTCGGCCAGCATTAATGTAGGCGAGAGGAAGGAAATCAGCCTTAGTTTGGACACCGAAGGCTATAATACCGATGGGGTTGATTTGCTTATAAATTTTGACCCCGCACTTTTAGAGATAGAAAGTATCGACTTTTCAGACATTTATAACTTAAACGACTCAGAAATAGACAGCGATAAAGGGAGCATAAAAATTTATTCCACCATGGACAATCCCAACTACCATTTTAAGGGGATAGGAGATTTAGCCAAAATTCATATCTATGCCAAGAGCGCCGGCGAAAGTGAGCTTGGCTTTGTCTGCAGCAGCGGAGAAACAGCCACCGACTCTAATATCTGGCACAGCGCCGAGGGCGATATTATAAACTGCAGCAAATTGGTAAACGGCGAGTACAGCCTCAAAGAAGAAAGTTGCGATCTGCCGTCTGCGCCAAGTGAGGTTAAAGCCGTTTCTGGTCCGGGGAAAAATGAAGTTACCCTTAGCTGGAAAAAATCCGATAGGGCGGATTACTATCGTTTGGCCTATGGCATGTCTTCCAAAAAATACCAGTATGGGGCTTTAAATATTGGTGATACCGCAATCTATACAATCAGGCAATTAGAGGATGGTAGGCCATATTATTTTCTGCTTTTTGCCGTAAACAATTGTGGTACAGTAAATGCAATGTATGAAGTAATGGCCTATGCCGGTGGAGTGCCGGTAGTAGTCCGCATAACGCCCGAGCCTCCGGCCCAAACGATAGAAGATGATTATGTCGCCGCCATTCTTAGTCTTGCGCCAAGCCAGACCCCGACCCCGACTAAAATATTGCTTCAGCAGATTGCAAGCGATGACGAAATTTCCAGCCGTCCAGTGACAAAATCTTGGCCATTATGGCTTCTTTTCGGTCCGGGCGTGCTGATCTTGCTTTTGCTTTTGGCAAATAAAATATTTTCCGGAAAAAAACCAAAAAATAAATCTCCCCTGGACAAAAAAACCGACCTTCCCTTCTAGTAGATTTATTTACTCACACCTCGCAGGTGTGAATCTCTGGACACCTCGTAATTATTAGTAGACTATTTGCATTTTTATCTTCCTTTTGGTTAAAATAGAGTCCATGTTAAAGTTA
>CAYNBK010000071.1:0-4793 GCA_964395485.1 uncultured Pseudomonadales bacterium | reverse complement strand
TAAAATCCTTACCTGAAGCCAACTCATACACCCTTTCTACTACCTTTTTATAACTGCCCAAAGATATATTATTATTCTCCGGTAACCAGCCAAAATAAATTGCCCGCAAGTTTAAAAGCAAAAACAAAGATAAAACTACAGCAAAAATATATTTATTAAGCTGAGCTAAACTGGAAAGCATTAAAATAAAAAACAATAAAAACGCCAAATACTGCGATATTAAATAATAGTCCCAAAAATTTCCTTCGTTTCCGGTATAAAACAAAACCAAAAAAAGAGGGACAAATAACCACAGCAACAAAATATAAAACCCTAAATTTTTCTTTTGTTTTTTTAGAAACAAAAACGGCAGCAACAGCAAAGGAAAAAACTTTTTTTCTCCGAAAATAAATTTAGAAAAGTCGCCAATAATATAAAAAGGCCTAGTTTTCCATACCTGCCACAAATCGACATTCTTACTTTCGGAAAAGCTATTCAGCAAGGAGTTTATAATTATATTATCATGTCTAAAATTGAACAAAACCAAAGGCATAATGCCAGTAATAACACCCAATAAATAATAAACATAATCATTTAAGCTGGCTGTTTTCTTATACTTTAAAAACCCGATCAGGAAAGCCAAAAAACTTACCGGTAAAAAAAACACTGCATTGGAAAACTCTGTTTGTAAACAAACCGACAAAACTAAACCGGCCAAATAAGAAAACCTTCCTTCTTTAATGAATAAATATAGCAAATAAAAATAAAGCGGAGCAAAACTAATAATAGGCGATGGATTACTTAGCCATTTGGAAAAATTCCAATGGTAAAAACTAAAACCCAGAACCGTAAAAACCAAAACTACATTTAGCTTGGGGTCAACCTTTTTTAACAACTTATATATGAAATACCCACCAAACAATAAATTAAAAAACTGCAGAAAGTAAGCCGGAAGTAAAGGATCTCCCTTAGATAAGTAATACCACGGAGTTAAAAAATAGTAAAAGAAAGGTCCCAGAAAAAAACCCTGCAAGCCTGTTGTTGGGCCAATTAAAGTAAATCTCCCTTTTAAAATACCGGCGATAGTAAAAGCGTCCCTGCCTTGATCATAAACAAAAAGCAGATGGTCCTGCAGCTGGCAAACTCTCAAAGCCAAGGCAAGTAAAAGTACTAAAGCCAGTAAAATTTTACTTCTCCGTATTAACATACTTTTCAATTTTTGTATCAGCTACGTTAAAATCTGCAACTTTTTTTGTTGGATGAAACTGGGTAATTTCATAAATTGGCGAACTCATCACATCCGCATTTTCTTCTAAAATTACATAAAGATAAGTGTCATCTTTATAATCTGTATAGTCAAGTATTTGTCCGCTTTTAAGCTCCGCAAAATAACGATAAGGCATTGCCCGATAGTCTTTTAAAGGAGAAATCATAGCCAAATTAAATAAACGTCCTTCTGCATTTTCTGCGATAAAATCCCCCACCGCTTTGCTTTTTGCCAATTGATTAGATGGACGAGAAAAAAGGTATGATTTGCGTAATCCCAAATACAGCAAAAATACCGCTGCTCCCAAAATTGCTATTTTACTGACAGCTTTACCGTTTTTAACAAAAAATGGGAAAATACCAGCCAAAGAAATATAAAGAGCCGGAAATAAAAAACCTAAATAATAATCATAAATTTGACCGGAGTACAGCCTAGCCACCAAAATACCGGAAAGCAACAAACTGGCAATATAACAATTTTCAAACCTGTATTTTTTATTTAAAATCAAGCCAAACAGCGAGATAAGCAAAACAAGAAAGGCCACCCTCTCATTACCGCCACTTAACAAATTTGCATAAAAAAACCTAAGCAGGTGAAAACTGTTATTTAAATAACTCATTATTCCGCCGCTACCCGCCACCTGCCTATTTTGGAGAAAAATCGCAATTTCCCTGATACTGATCAGATCATGCCTAACATTAAAAAGCAAATAAGGAAAAATAATAAAAAGACCAATCCCCAAAGATAAGAAAAAGTATTTTATAAAAGCTATCCTCTTTTTCGAGCCCATCTTTTCAAATGCAAAAAGCAACCAAAATAAAATAAACGGGAACATAGCTATTGTCATATAATGAGATTGAACTAAAATAAACATCGAGGGAATTACAAAAACAAGGTTTTTAACTTTTTTGTATTTAACTATTTTGTACAAAAAATATATTATTATAATGCTGAAAAAAGGTGCAATATTTGGATTCCATGAAGATCTGGAGAACTGTAAAACTACCGGAGAAGCACTGAATAACAATCCTGCTACCAAAGCTAAAAAAGTATTTCCAAAAAACCTATCTATTGTCTTATATACCAAATAAAGAGTAAGCACGCCCAGTAAGGCCACCATTACCGCCGGACCAAGTGGATTAAAGCCAGCAAGCAGCAAAGGAATCGCCATAAAATAATAATATAACGGTCCCAAGTTCATACTTCCCACCGATGTACTTGGACCAAGCAAAGTAAATCTATGATCAACTATCATTCTTTTTACTATTAATGCATCCCTGCCTTCATCCCCCAGAAAATTCATGTAGCTGCCAATCTTGTAAACACGAAGCCATAAACCTAAAGCCAGCAAAAGTACTAACAGAATAAATGGGGCGTCTAGTTTTTTATAAATACTGCTTAGCCGCATTTCTAATCCTTTTCTTTTGCCAATACAAGAAACAACAATAAGGCCTCTTTTATAGCCTTGCTAATTATTTTAATTTGCCCGCCTGTCTGGATGCCTTCCACTCTGGCTTTATGCGTTACCGGAATTTCTTTCATCTTATAACCCTTGCGCTTTGCCCGCACTATAAACTCTGTTTCGGTAATTGCGCTTTCGGTAGCAAGCGGCCCCACTCCTGCCACTACCTCTTTTTTAAAAAGCTTAAAACCGCAGTCAATATCCTTCATCCAAATACCAAAAAGAATAAAGTCTCCCACTTGAAGGCATCTGGCAAAAAAATGACGCAGTTTGTTGTCTTTTCTATCTTTGCGGTAACCGACTATTAAGTCGTAATTTTTGGTATGTGGCAGAAAGTCCGCCAGCTCGGAAAAGTCAAATTGGCCGTCTGAATCGGTATAGCAAATCCACTCATATTTGGCCGATTTCATTCCCGTTTTTAAAGCCCCGCCATAACCACGGTTTTTTTTATGTTCAATTAACTTTATTTTCCGGTCTTTTTTGGCTAAATTTAAAACAATTTCCCTGGTGTTATCTTTTGAGCCGTCATCTACTACCAATATCTCATAATCAATTTTTTTAGCCTTTAGGAAGGCAGTTGTCTCCAATACAGTATTGGCGATATTATGCTCTTCATTGTAAGCAGGAAAAAAAACGGAAAGTTTTTTAATTGGCATTGTCGGCACTAACCCCAGGGGATTCATTTCGGGCAACCCCTGGGGTTTTTGCCATCGAAGCTCCGCCTTTAGTTTTCCAAATTACCTTCTTATACATAGTAAAATTCCAAGCTAAGCCTAACAAAATCCCAACCATAACTAGTCCGTTTTCTATCAAAAATCCCCTTCCAAGCGCTCCTACTCCAATTTTTATTACTATAAACTGAATAAAAATTGAACCCATAGAAACCAAGTTAAACATAGCAAACTTACCCAGTAATTTTCCAACCTGCCCAAAAGCGATTCTCTCTTCCTTAAAAGTCCAAATATTATTAATAATAAAGTTGGATATTACTGCTAACTCAACTGCCACAGCATTGGCCAAAGCAGGATCTATACTGCTGCGAAAGGCATTAAAAATGCTAAACTGCACAACCGCTCCAATCAAGCCCACCACACAGACCTGCAAAAACTGCTTACTGTCGCGAAACCTCAACTTAAAACAAAGCAAGAGCGAATCTCTGACATTATTGGTCGGAAATTTACTTCTACCTTTGGACCGATCAATAAAGTCGATTGGATACTCAACGATTTTGGCCCCAAGTTTATGTAGTTCATAATAAAGATGAATTTTGTAAGCAAACTGCTTCGAATAAAGTCCATCCAAATCAATACGCTTTAAGAATTTTGTTTTTGTACCCCTAAATCCCGAAGTAATATCCTTATATTGAGGTAAAAATAAAACAGTTTGGGCTACAAAATTGCCAACATATGACACAAATTTCCGATTAAAACCCCAGTCTTTGGGCATAGAACCACCTTTGACATAGCGGCTGCCTACTACTACATCTGCTCCATTGGCCAGTTTCTCCACCATACCGGGGATATATTTGGGTTGGTGAGAGCCGTCGGCATCAAACTCAAATACAGTATCTGCCTGCATTTTATCCATCGCGTACTTCATTGCCATTATATATGCCCCACCCAAGCCTGATTTTTCTTTTTCTACAACAAGAAAAATATTTTTATGTTCTTTTTGCAAATCCTCCACTATCTGTTTGGTTTTATCAGTCGAATTACTGTCTATCACAAGCACATTCATATTGTGATCTTTTATTTTTTTAAATTCCTCTTCCAAATCTCTTATTGTTTGGCCAATATTTTCCTGCTCATTGTAGGTAGGTATGATAATTACTACTTTCATAAAAAAGCTCCTTTACAAATTATGCCTTCATTTTGATATATAAGGGGGGAAAAGGCAAGAGGAAAATTGGGATACTGTGCTTTAATTTAATATCCTAATACTCTAAACTTTGCTTAAAATATTCTATCGTTTTTCCCAACCCTTCTTCCAGACCAACTTTTGCTTGCCAGCCAAAATCTCTTTTTACTTTACTTAAATCCGGCCGCCGTTTTATCGGGTCATCCGGGCGCTTTGCCAAAAATTTTA
>CAYNBK010000070.1:0-4798 GCA_964395485.1 uncultured Pseudomonadales bacterium | reverse complement strand
GGCCTAGATTCCTCGGTAAACTCGGAATGACAAAAAGTCACAGTTTGTTTACCAGTGCCAAAATTATACTAGTTCTGATTGGTTTGATTTTTTGCCTCTAAAATCCTGTCCAGCCGAAAAACCCGCTCTTCTTTCCTTAAATAACAGTATGCTTCCAGTCCATAAAAAGGCTTGCCCAAATACTCCATTTCCGCCAATCTTTTGGGCCGGATCAGCCGCCGGCTTTTGATATTGCTGGCTTTCAAATAGATTATCTCTAGTTTTTCTTTAGATTCAATCGCCTGCCTAATCTTTGCTTCACGGCTAGCCAGGGGCTGTTTTTTGTCAGCTAAGCGGTATTGAAAATCAGTCAAAAAGCTGACAATCCGGTAATCAAGCAGGATATGCCGCCGCAAAACCGGACAGGTTAAACTGATGCCTTTTAATGTCCGGCACCGGCTTAAAGCCACATACAGCTGGCCGGGGGCAAATATGCCGGAGGATAAATCAACTGTCACCCGATCAAAGGTTTTTCCCTGAGCCTTATGGATAGTCAGCGCCCAAGCCAGTTTGACCGGAAACTGAGTAAAAGTCCCCACTACATCGCTTTGAATGGTGCGGCTCTTTTTGTCCCAGCGGTTTTGGATAATCTCCCAGATAAACGGTTTTATCCCAACCCTGCGCCCGCTGTCCAGCCTGACCGTAATAATGTCTTTTTCCAGCCGGACAACGATGCCTAAGGTACCGTTGATCCAGCGGCGGGAGCGGTCGTTGTTCAGAAGCATTACCCTTGCCCCATTTTTGAGAAATAACTTTTCTTCTGCCGGCAAATGTTTTTCCGGAAAAAAACCGTCAATATACCCATAATACCGGCGGCCTTTTCCGGGCAAAGCAGAGATTTTTTCATGATTGATCTTATCGGCTTTGGCATTTAAACCGGTTAGAAAAACCGCGTCCGGCAAAGTTTTGCCAACCCGGCGGTTGATATGCTCAATCTGGCTGTCTTCTATCTGGCGATTGCGGATGGCATTAAGCAAAGAAATAAAACGCTCATCACTCTGCCGGTAGATTTTTTCCAGTTCAATATATTCCAGCTTTAAGCCGGACAGGTTAAAAGCCTGAGAAGAAAAAAAGTAAGGAGTCTGGTATATTTTGGCAAAAATCCGGCGGTCGCTGTTTTTTAACACGGGCGGCAGTTGGTATAAATCGCCAAAAAAGACCATCTGCTTCCCGCCAAAGGGCAGGCGGTTTCCCAACACTGTTTGCAAGAACCGGTCAACCGCATCCATCAAATCTGCCCGCACCATGGAAATCTCATCAATAACAATGGTTTCCAGTTTTTGATAAAGCAAAAAACGCTTGGAGTTTTTTATTTTGGCGGCAATTTTTTTGGCTTTGGCCGGAGTGACATCGGGGCGGAAACGAAAAAAGGAGTGAATTGTTTCACCGGAAATATTGACAGCCGCAACACCAGTGGGGGCCAATACGGCTATTTTTTTTTGGCTTTTTTGCCGGAATAAATTTAATAATGTTGACTTTCCTGTTCCAGCCCGTCCGGTGATAAATAAGTTTTGGCTGGTTTTTTCCAGCAATTCCCATGCTTGTTTAAACTGGGGGTTAAAATCAATTTTCATTAACAGTATTGTAACATTTTGGGTTAAATTGTTATAATTGCATCTATGGCAAACACTTTGCGCTGGCTGGTTTATCAAAGCGAAGAATCCGCTTACCCTTACTGGGTTTTTATTGAAACCGAACCAAAGAAGTTTATTTTTCTTAAAGCCAAGGATCGCTGGCCGGGGCCGGGTAAAAATATCTTTTGCCTGCCGGTGGGTGAAGCCTCGGAAAATGACCTGCCGGTAAGCGATCCGGTGGACAGCTGTCCTATTGTCAGCCAGAAAAAAACCGGCAATAGGATTAACCTCATCCTAAACCGTCTTAACCGGAAAAGATGCTGGTTCATCTTTGTTAAAAAGGAGTATAAGAAAAAACCGGGACAGTTTTATGAACAGGTTTTTTGGATTACACAGTCATCAAGCATCAGTGAACGGCGCGGAGCTTACCTGCCCCGAAGCAAAACCACCGGAAAATATGTTGTTTTGATAGACAAAAACGAACGCTATGCATACTCATTCCCCGGTTTTATTAGCAAAAAGGTTTCACTCCCCTGCGGGGACTATGCCTTAACCAAAGAAAGTAATACTATAGCAGTTATTGAAAGAAAAACAAGAGATAATTTTTTGCACGAGATTAGTTATTTTGATGTAATGAAAGCCAGACTGCAAGAAATGGAAAAGCATACTCATGCGCTGGTAGTGTTTGAAGCCAACTATGATGTTATCACTAAAGCAAACCGCTTCTATACCAGTTCATATCTGGCTAAACTGGTCGCCGATCTCATGGTTTTATACCCGTCAATCCAGTTTGTCTTCAGTAAGGGGCGGAAAAGCGCGGCAGTTTTTGCCAACTATTTTTTCCGCCGGCTCATTGATGAAAAATAACTGTTTATCTCAGACAAAGCCATAGCAAAAAGAATAAGCAGACCGCCGAGAACAGTGTTTGCGTCCAGCACCTCGCCAAACAGAACAATACCAAAAATGGCCGCCAGCACTACTTCCATCAGGCCGATCAACCCGCCAATACTAGGCTCCAAGTATTTGAAGCCGTTAATCACGGTAAAGTTGGCAATAAGCAAAGAAACAGCATAAGCCAAAGCGGCCAGCCAAGGAATAGATAAGGCAAAAACGGGCACTGACTCCCCGACCAAACCTGCTAAAAGCAAATTGCCCGGAAGCATAACCAGAGCATATACGCTAAGAATTTGAATCTCTGAATAGCTGCCGGATATTTTTTTGCTAAATACTACTCCGACTGCCCCCATAAATCCGGCCAAGCCGGTGCAGATGGCCGGCAGGATTTGAACAGGAGTTAAAGAAAATGAATAGATCAGATAAATGCCGACAACAGCTAAAAATAAAGACAAGTATTTGACCAAAGTCAGTTTTTCGCGAAAAAAGAACTTGCCCAGCACATAAGCCCCAACTGTCAAAAAAGTATAAAACAGCAAAGTGGCTGTACCCACCGGCAGATGAGCAAAACCAAAATAATACGGAGCCTGGTTAAACCCCCCGGCCAAGGCAATGCTTATAAACCAAATCCGATCATTTTTTTTGATGGGCTTGAATACTTTTTTCACAAGACCCAAGGGAATTAGTATGGCTAAAAGTATAATCGCCCGCACCCAGGCCTGATTAAACTCACCAAAAACGCCCATCATTAACTTGGACCAGATACCATAACCGGCAAAAAAGACGGATGATAGCAGGACAAAACCGGCGCCTTTGAGCTGTTGTTTTTTATTCATGCTGGTATTTTAACCGTTTTTTTTGTAAAATAAAAGCTGATGTCCGATCAAACAGACAATATCAGCCATTTACTGACGGCCTATGGCTTACAACTGGAAGAAGCCAATATTTATCTGTTGTTGTTGTCCAAAAGATGGCTGTCAGCTTTGCAAATCAGCCGTGATCTACATATAGGCCGAACCAAGGTGTACCGTTTGCTGGACAAACTGGCCGAAAAAGAGCTGATAGAGCAAAAACTGGATAATATGGGCCTGAAGTTTGGCGCGACCTCTCCGGCCAAAATCCAACAACTGCTTTCTTACCAGCAGTATAAGCTGGAAAGTCTGCAAAAGGGCTTGCCTGATGTACTGCATAAACTGGAAGCAATAGCCAAATCATCCGGCGGCAACTCAAAGGCACTCTATTACAAAGGCTTGGAGGGTTTAAAACAAGTCAGCTGGAATACGCTGAAGGCCAAAAAGCTGCTCCGCGTCTATGAAGTAGAACATATTTCTGATTTTTTGCCAACGGATTTTTCCGAAAACTACCGCACCCAGCTGGTAAAACGGAAAATTACCACTCATGATTTAACCAACAAAAGCAGTTTTTCCGGATTTACGGATGTAGTGAAACTGGTGGCAAAATACAGCCAGTTCAGGCATATTGACCCAAAAAAACTCAATATCCAATTTGAGGCACTCATTTACAATGATGTTTATGCTACTTATACCTATAAAGATAAAGAGGTCTTCTGTGTGGAAATACACAATCCCCAACTGGCGGCCATGCAAAAACAAATCTTTGATTTTATCTGGGAGTGCGCGGAGCCGATGAGGTTTACAGATAAAAGAGGGGCGGCGGAAATAGAAAAACAGAAGTCGGGTCTGGAAAAAAACATTTAGCCCCGGGTGTTAAAATCTACTGGTAAAGACACTTGAAGCATTAACAAACCAGAGTCTTTCAAATCTCTTGAGCTATGATAGGTCGAAAAATGCAGTCCATCGCTTTTTACAGTCTGCCCAGGAGATCGGGCGGTTTTGCAGGCTGAAGCCAAACAACCGAGACAGTTCTAAAAGCGGATCTTCTAGATTAAACCAGCGCCAGATAACCAGCCAGGAAATATCCACGCCAATCAACTACCAGGTATTTTTGTCGTTTTGGATGGCAACATCGTTTACCCTGACTACTTTATTACCCTTTAAATCTATTATCTGTTTGTCGACCAAGTTTTTATAGACATAAAGCTCATTTAAGTCCAGCTTCTTTGCTTTGTAGTCCGGATCCAGTACTAAACGGGAGTTGCTTTTAAAATATGCAATGGGGATAATTATTTTTTGCCTGTCTTTGTTTTTCACTACTATTTTGCTGATTTTTGCCTGGGGGGAGGCCGCAAAAATAAGGTCTTCAAGGGTGCCGAAATATGCGCCCCCTCTCTCATATATTTTGCGGCGATGAAGCTCAGAGAAATATATCAT
>CAYNBK010000069.1:0-4834 GCA_964395485.1 uncultured Pseudomonadales bacterium | reverse complement strand
TAGCAAACTCAAAAATTAAGGAAAAAAGTAATTTTGATTTGAGTCTGCTATAGTATACCATGCATGGCTTGTAAAGATGCTCTGTTTTTGGCTACAATAAGCTATGTGGATTTATGCAGTTTTGGCCTTATTTCTTATTTTAATTATTTTTTTCTTGAGCAGGTCTGTTTATAGGCAGATTTATCTGCTTTTTTACCGCGTAGGAAAGCATAGAAGCTGGGCTATCCACCTGCTGCTTTTGGTATTTTTGCCCGGTACCATCGTCCATGAATTGTCTCATTTTTTGGCGGCTACTTTTTTAGGTGTGCGGACCGGCACTATCAACTTGATACCGCAGATAAAAGAAGAAGGCCAGGTAATAGCCGGAGAAACCCAAATTGCCCAGTGCGATCCTATCCGCTACAGCCTTATTGGTATAGCTCCCTTTGTCAGCGGGATTTTGCTGATATATTCGGTCGGCCGTTTTTTGCTTTTTGGCGATACAGGACTTGCTTTTAATTTTTTTTCTTTTTCCGCCTGGATATCTTTAATGCAGAAAAATTTCAGCCTGCTTGGCATGTTTTCTGCCTTTTTTTTATTTTGGGTATCAAATACCATGTTTTCTTCTAAAAAAGATCTGGAGCTTTTGATAGTTCCGCTTATTTTTTCTTATATTGTTCTTTTTGCTTTGTATTTTCTTGGATTGAGAGTATCATTAATACCTTCTGCCGCTATAAACTATTTTCTTCTTTTTTTAAAGGACCTGTCGGGATATTTATTTTTTGCGCTGATAATAAACTTTTCCTTTTTTCTTGTTTTGCTTTTGTTGAACAAGGCATTTTCATTATTGGCAAAGAGGCATTAATTTGCTAAGATAACCCCAGAAATTAATTGAAAAGGAAAAAATGGCAAAAACCTGTGATTACTGCAGCAAGGGCAAAATGTACGGGCATAATGTTTCCCATGCGAAAAACCGTACCCAAAAAGTATTTAAACCCAATCTCCACTCGGCCAAAATTTTGATAAACGGAGTAAAAGAACGCTTACTGCTTTGCACCAAATGCCTCCGTTTGTTAAAAAAACAGCAAGGCGAAGCTACTCTAAGCAAATAGACTGTGTTTTTTAATATATTTTTCCACCCCAGGCGGTAGAAGGTTTTCTATATTTTCCCCATTTTCTATTTTTTGCCTGATGGCAGTAGAGGACAGGTCGGATACTTTTAAAAGCGGGGAGCATACTTCTTCCATTTCTGTAAATGGAATTTCCAGTTTATTTAAATTTCTAGGAAAAACGTAAATTTTGCAGATTTTAAGCAGTTTCTGGTACTCATACCACTTGGTAAAATGAGCCAGCTGATCACTGCCGATAAGAAAACTAAACTCTATGTTTGTGTATTTTTTTTTCAGGGCCTTCAGCACTTTGTATGTATAGCTGGGGCCGGAAATACTGCTTTCAAAGTCAGATACTTTTATTTTTGGCCTTTCCAAAAACTTGGTCATGGCTAAGCGGTGGGAAAAGCTATTTAAAGGTCGGCCCTCTTTTGGCTGAAAGCTGGGATTGTAAATATAAGTAGGCATAAGCCAAACAGCATCCACCGGACAAAAGTCGAGTGTTTGTCTGGCGGCGGATAAATGCCCCCAGTGGGGAGGATCAAAAGCGCCGCCAAGGATCGTAATATGCATAGGATGACGGCAAATGTACGAAATTTGTAGAAGTTTTTACAAATCGCGTTCGATAGTGCAAGGCTCGTCAATATATTAATAGGCGAAACGCTGTAAACTGTAAAAACTTACAAATTTGTACTCTTTGCTTTTCTAGGTTTAAAAATTTGATAATTGCTTATTTCCCCAGGTATTCTTCCGCTTCTTTGTTGGGCGGGTAGAAATTGTCAAGGAGTGCCCGGTAGATTTTTTTGGCTTTTTCATCTTCATTATTTTCTTTATATAACCTGGCCAGGTATACATAGGCGTGGTCATAGTCTGGTTTAAGCTCAATGGCTTTTTGCAGGTTTTTCTCTGCCTCTTCGGTCTTTCCTTCCTGTTTTTGAAGCAGAGCGATATTCACAAGCAGTTTAGGGTCGGTCGGACTTAGTTTGGCAGCTGTTTGCAAGGCTTCGATTGATTTGGTAGTGTAGCCTGGTTCAATACTGGCCAAGGTGAGATATATTTTGGCCAGCGATTTGTAATAATTTATATGATAGGGGGAGATCGACAGCGCTTCCAGCGCCTTGTCTACGGCTAGGCTTGTTAAATCTTTTGTTAGTGAAGCAGATTCAGAGCCCTCGCTTTGGCTGTAATAATAGGCCAAATTGGCCGCTTCTTCTGCCATTTCAGCCTTATACAACGGCTCTCCGGTGTTTTTGCCTTCTGCCATAACCAGAGGTTCAAAGGCGGCCAAATATTGTTCGCTGTCAGAGAGCGCTTTGCCTTTGGCAAAGAATCTGTCTGCATTCCAAAGATTGTAAATAATAAGAGAAAAATACAAGCCAAAAAGACCAAGGGTGCCAAGGCCCAGTTTCTGCCAAAAATCTAGAGAAGATTTTGGTGGATTTGATTCACCGTCATGGCTATGAAGGCTGATGGAAATAGCCGGAAAAAGAAAAGTAAAAAGACCGATAATGACCACCGAAAACCCGTAAAAATTGCTTAGCATTATCGCAAAATAAGCACAAAGCAGGCCAATATCCACCCGCGTGATTTTTACTTGTTTTTTAACAATAAAACGAAAATATAGCCATAAAAGAAAATAGGCCAGAAGAAAGGAGGCGCCGAGCGGCTGGACAATAGGTGGATAAAACAGCAGTTTTTGATAAATTGGGCTAAAAATACTTCCCGGGTTTAACGCCAGGACAGCCAGCGGGACCATAATAAGTAAAAGTACATTTTGTATATTGCGGTTTTTTGGCCAAAGTAAGTAAAAAGGAAAGGAAAGCTGCAGTAAAAAAACAGCACTAAGGCCGATAAAGCCGGTGCAAGCCAAAAAATTTAGATATTCATTGTGCGCCTTGTTGTACAAAAAATCCCATTCGGAGTTATTGTTGTGTTCAACCGGCCTGAAATTGTAATATGAGTAAGCAAAGGTTTCATTGCCCGAACCAAATAAAGGAAAATGCCGCCAGACGTTTAAAGCACCCTTCCAGACGACTTGGCGTATTTGGCCGGTTGAAGATCCGCCAGTGCGGACAGGAGCGCCGGAGGGCAAAGTTTTTATATGGGTTGTTTTAGCTGGGAAAAACACTTTTTTAATTTTTACAGACAGGTCCGGGTAAAAAACAAAAGTAGTAAATGCAAAAAGCAAAACGCCGGCCAGAAGGTAAAGCCAGCTTCTTTTTTGTTTTAAGGATTTAGAAGACAGTAAAAACAGCATACTGCATCCTGCCCAAAATGCCGCCAATCCAGATTTTGACTTGCTAAATACCACAGCAGTATAAAAGAGAAGCGAGACAAAAGCTAAAATGACTTTATTTTTTACTTTTATATTTTTGGAAAAAAATAAGGAAATGGGGATAAAAATAAGACTAACAAGATAAGCCGCCAGCCAATTTGGCTGTCCCAGGGTGGAAAAAACGCGGTTTTGTACATCCTGCACCCAGAGGTTTTTATCAATACCAAAATGTTCGAGTATGCCGTATCCGGCCACGAGTACCGCCGAGCCGAGCATGAAAACTATGATTCCGGGTATTTTATAATTTTTAGTTTTTTCTACGTTGCTGACATAAGCGAAAAACAACAAACTATAGCAAAGACTGGAAAGCAATCCGCCATGAGAGCGGGAGTAGTAGCCCCAAATGCTGGTATGTCTATCCATAGAAAACCAGGTAGAGATCAGCTGGCTTAATAGAAATAAGACGACAAAAGGAGTAAGGGGAGTATTTTTCCAGATAAAACGGCGAGCAGATATCATCCTTCCCAGCCAAAACACACTGATCAGTGTGCCAAACAGATAAACCGCCATCATTTTGTTAAATTCAAACAACTCATAATTTACAGAAGTGAAAATAAGGGGAGTAATAAATGCCAGAATGTAAAAAAGCCAGCTTATTATTTTGACAAAAGACCGCTCACTTAACATAGGCAAATTGTAGCATAAAACTTAGTTATTTTTTTAACCAAGTTAGGGCGGCGGAAAAAAGGAAAAGACTAATCCCGGCCAGACTAAGACCAACGGTGCGGTCAATAACGCCGGAAACAGGGGTCTGATATATAGTTGGGGTAGCTGTCGGGTTAGAGGTAGAGCTAGAATCATCACCATTGTTGTTGTTTACGCCCGGGCAGGAGGCGCCATCTTCAACAATGACAGATGCGTCGCCGATGGTGCCGATTATGTCAGCCCCGCCGACAGATGAAACATTGCTGTCTGTGGTATCTCCTTTGCCAAGGTATTTAAAGGAAATA
The DNA here is from genome assembly GCA_964395485.1 of uncultured Pseudomonadales bacterium. Classification (GTDB taxonomy): domain Bacteria; phylum Patescibacteriota; class Microgenomatia; order UBA1400; family CAYNBK01; genus CAYNBK01. The sequence goes on along the minus strand of CAYNBK010000069.1, from coordinate 461 downwards.
TTGGCAGTGCCGTAGGCGATGCTTTTAAATTTGATAGTGGCAAATGTTTGGGCGGATCCAGCAGTGGTTTTAAAGGTTTCATCGGCTTCGGTTACTGCCTGGATAACAATTTTTCCCTGGTCGCTTACATCTTCGTGGGCGGGGTAGTTGCCGTACAAATCGCCTTCAGTAATACTATCTACGCTGACCTTGCTTTTATCATAGTAAATGATCGCATCTACTCCGGTTGTTTCCTGACCGCCGGTATCAAGCATTACACTTAGGGTAGGGTAACAGTCTTTGGCTACGGTAGCAGAGCTGGGAGACAGGTATAAGTTTGCGTCTGCGGCCAATACAAATTGGCTGTTGGCCAAAAGAAAAACAACAGTTAACAAAAAAAATAACAATCTGAATTTTAGTTTCATTTATTACTGATTACTGATTACTGATTACTGATTACTGATTACTGATTACTGATTACT
>CAYNBK010000068.1:0-4991 GCA_964395485.1 uncultured Pseudomonadales bacterium | reverse complement strand
TTTTCGGCAAACAAGGCAGGGCCTGGATGAAAGGCAAAATATCCTTTCTTCCCCCAAACAGCCAGTTTGCCTTTAAACAGCTTTTAACAAGCATTGATAACTTAACGGGACAGGTTAAATAAACTAATCTGCAAGCAGATTAGTTTATTTAAATACAAATTCAATTTTTATATATTATTGGCAAAAAAAATACAAATTTGTTTTGCCAATACTATATCAAATACAGCAACAAAAAAAACCTACTTCTTTTAAAATCCAGAAATGTCTGTTTTGAAGATATTATTCATGCCATCGAAAACAACCGGGTTATTATCGACATCAATCATCCCAATAAAAAGAAATATCCCGGGCAAAAAATTGTGGTTGTTAAAATCAAAAACTATGCTTACGCCGCGCCCTATTATATCGATGCCAAAGAAAAAACTGTTAAGTTTATCACTATATTTCCGTCAAGGAAATTGACCAAAAAATATTTACCAAAAGGGGGTAGAAAATGATTCCAAAAAATCCTTTTAAAAACCTAGCTCTAAATAAGGAAGAAAAAGAGATTGAAAAAGCTTTTGGGGGCAAATATGCTGTCAGGCCTGACCAGGACAAAAGGATCGAATTTCTTAAAAAAGCTATTCAAAATACTAAAAAATCAAGGAAAACAAAAACAATTACGATTAGGCTAGACCAGGAGGATTTATATAAACTAAAGCTCAGAGCAAAAAAAAACAAAATCCCCTACCAGACCTTACTGGGCTTAATCGTCAGCCAATATGTTGAAGGGGAAAAGCCGATTATCCTATAGCCACTTTAACCCTCAGTTTAACCCCGGGGGTTAACTCTTGACCCAACCTCGGGATTTAGCTTTGTATTCCTCTTATCCTTTCTGCTCTTTTTCTTTTTACTTCTCCGCTTACGCGCTTCCATTTGCCCAATTTTAGCATCTTATCTGCCAAAGTCCCCGGCCGGGGGCTATAGCGGAATATATGGATCTTGGTGAATTTATTACCAAACAACTTTTGTATTTGCTTGATAAAATCCACGCTTTCCCCAAACTCAACTTCTGTTTCTCCGGGAAAACCGACGATAATATCGGTGGAAATGCTCGCTTGCGGGATTTTTTCTTTTATTTTTTTCAGCACGCCTACCGCTTCCTTTACCGTGTAGGGCCTGCGCATCCTTTTTAACACCGCTTCCGACCCCGACTGCAAGGGGATATGAAAATGAGTGCTTAAACGCGGATTAAAACAAGACGAAGGGTGCAAATTTACGCCTATGTATCTTGAGGAAGGTATAATTTTTTTACGGGCATTTGCTATCTGAGCCTGAGCTTGTCGAAGGCGAGTTAACTGTCCGGAAAAAAATTTATACCCACCCCCAGGCATCATGCTGTATAACTCAAAAAATTCCTCATCAAACACTTTCAAACTCATCGAACCAAAACTAATTTTTTCTACCTTAGTTTCCCTTAATAACAAATCAAGTAATTTCACCAAATGATTTTTGTAATTAGATTTGGTCTTGAGTCGTAAATCATGAATCTTAAATCTATAGCTTCCCAAATCCACTCCAGTCAACACTGCCTCGTTTATCCCCTCTTTTACCTCTTTTTGGATTTTGTCCACTATCTCGTCCGCCGGAACTGACTTTGGTTTGCCCCGTACATAAGGAACGATACAATAAGAACAAAAATTACTGCACCCTTCCTGGATTTTAATCAGCGCCTTGCCGGAACGATGGTATTTATCGATAACAGGATTATAGGAATTAGTGATAAGTGAAAAGTTTTTAAAATCCTTTGGCAGCCATTTTTTGACTTTGCATTTGTCTTTGTTTGAAACAATCAGGTCGACTGCTGGCGAAATTTGGGAAAAAATTTCTTTCTTTTCCTTTACAGCGTCGCGCCCAGCCATATATTGACAAGCAGCTGCCTTTCGCGCGCGATTAAAAGAAAAATATTTTTTACCTAATTTTGCCAGCTCCATCTCCACTCCACATCCTATAAGCACCAAAAAACACGCCGGATTTTCCCGCTTTATCCGCCTCAGCATCCGCCGTACTTCACTGTCGGCTTTAGCGGTGACTGTACAGCTGTTTACCATAACCAGTTTTGCTTTTTTAAAGCTCTCTGCCTTTATCCAGCCCAAATCCAAAAACTGCCTGGTGATGTCCGCGCTTTCCGCCTGGTTAAGACGACAGCCAAAGGTATAAATAAAAAAAGAGCTTGTTGTTTCTCTCATAAGCTTATATTTTACCATCCTTCGTCAGGGCTTCGAAGTGACTTACCATTAAAAAAGCGCCCTCCGGCGCCCCTATAATTCTAATGGTCTAATTATCTAAAACTCTATTCTATCACTGTCCCCACAAACTTTTTCCCTTCCAATATGCGGGCAAAATTGTCCAGGTTTTTGCCATTGCAAATTACCACTTTGAGGCCTATTGATTTTGCCAGCTGTGAGGCAATCGGGTCAAATGGCCGGTTCAACCCCGGCACCCATTTTTTCCCAACCAAACTTATCAAATCATCCCATTTCATTTCCTTTATCGGCTTGGCATCTTTATATTTATACGGATCTTTATCATAAACCATCTCAATATTAGACAGATTTATCACTCTTTTAATGTCATAGTCCTGGGCCAAAAGAACAGCATCATAATCCGTTGACCAGCCCGGCCTCCAGCCGGAGCAAACTACGATCGGCTGGATCGCCTTTTTGTCGATAATATCATAGTGTTTTATTATTCTTTCATAAGCAATATCCTTAAAAATAGTTCTGACCATATGGGCATTAAGACGGGTGGAGTGGATACCAAGCCAATCCATATCTTCATTGGCTATTTGCTTCCCCACTACTGCCTCAGCCGCTTTTTGATAACTACGGGTGATCGATCCTCCTCCGCAGACAATAAAAAAGCGGCACCCTTGTGTCGCTTTTTTTCTAATAAACCGGTTGAATTGTTGTAAAAATTCAATATCCGGACCGCCATTTGGGACAATCAAGGATCCGCCCAAAGACAAAATATATTCCTTTTTATAATCTAGTTTTTTTATCGGCAAGTCAAATTCCATTAACTTATTATTTTACAATTTGCCTTTCTTATTAGCAAGCTCACAAATTATTATTTTCAAACAAAACAAGGCTCCGGCGCTAAAAATAACCATGCTCCACCATTGTCCCATAGTCAAACAGCCGGCTCGCCATGGGCCTATCCGCAAATATTCCAAAAAAAAGCGGCCAAAAGAATAAGCAAGAAGGTAAACAGCAAACAGCAAGCCAGACCGTCTTTGTTTATACAATTTACTCAAAAAAACAAGAAAAACAAGTATTAGAAAATCCCATAAACTTTCATACAAAAACAGCGGATGAAAACGGGAAAAATTTTCCATGCCGGGCAGACGGTTTTCCGGCTTTATATATATCCCCCAGGGTAAATCAGTCGGCAGACCATAAAGTTCCTGATTAAAATAGTTTCCCCAGCGGCCTATCGCCTGGCCGATAGACAAACCCAACACCGACAGGTCTAAGAACTTCAAATAAACAAATACAGCTTTTTTACCACCAGCAAAACACATACTATACAGCAAAAGCCCAAGCATTCCGCCGGCAATACCGCCGAAAATTCCAAGCCCTCCCTCCCAGACAAAAAATATTTTTGCTATATCTTGCGAGTAAAAAGACCAATAGTTCAACACATGATAAAGCCTGGCTCCGGCAACTCCCGGCAAAAGCACCCACCAAGCAGCTGAAAAAACATCAAGCTTATTTGCCAGCTTTTTACCCAGTAAGCCTATTTTTAGCTTGTCGGCTAGCAAAAGACCGGCCAAAATGCCAAGTGCTATCATAAATCCGTAAATATGAAAAGTCATATTCTTTGTCAGCTAAAAAAAAGGCTAAGCATTCCAAAAATTGCGCTGAAGATATAAAGGTAGTATTGCGCTTCCTGTGGCGAAATGGGTCTTTCTATTTGCCAAAATATTTTCCCCCGAAATGATTCAGTTGATTTTTGATAAATTTCCCATGCCTCAACCAACAGATATAAACCAAGTCCCAGTACCAAACCCTGGCCAAAGGTGCTCGCAGTAGAGGTCAGGACAAACACCGCTACTCCCAGCCACGAAAAATGAAACAAAAAAGAGTTTAAAACCGATCTTCCTTTGTGTGAAAAATCTATATTCAGCAAATATACCAAAAAACTGCCAAGGTTTTTCAAGCTCCGTTTTTTTATATATTCCTTCACCCATTGGCTTTCTTTGGCTTCGGGGTAAAGATAAAAAACCTGCCAAAATTTTTCAAAAAAAATAAAGTAAAAACCAAATATCGCTCCACTGATCATAAGCAAATTATCACGGAAAAATAAAAACCAATCACTGCCTGTCATGGAGATAAAATTACCTACCTGCTTTATTGCCCCCGCACCCACTATCAAAAGCAGATAAAAAACAAGATAAAATCTCTTTTTCATTACTTCTATCCTATCACAACTAAAACAACTACGGTAAGCGGTAATTTATTACAATTCAACATTGTTTTAAAATTTGAGCCGCTAGCTTACAAATTTGTAAGTTTTTACACGTTTACAGCGTCTCGCCTTGCTTATATGGCATATTAAAACCTTGTTCGAGCGCGGTTTGTAAAAACTTCTACAAATTTCGTATCCTAACGGCTCATTAGCTTGCTTTATAACTAAAAAAATTACTAAATCTCCTTTTTCAGCTGTTTTACTTTCCACATAAAAAGCCTGCCTTTACTTCTGGCATTTTTCGCGTCTAAAACAAAGGTTCTGGCTCTTTCCAGTATTTGTCTGTCTACGGTTTTTGCCAGCTTTATATACAAGCTTATATGCTTCAAGTCTCCCAGTTCTTCTGCCAAGCGACAGCCAAAATCCTGAAATTCCCGGGATACATATTTGTTTTTAACAGTACCAAAATCCTGTAAGACTGATTTAATAGACTTAAAGTCGCTTTTTTTTGCCATTGTTAAGCTCTTATTAATTATTTAATT
>CAYNBK010000067.1:0-5005 GCA_964395485.1 uncultured Pseudomonadales bacterium | reverse complement strand
GGCTGGGTTTGAAAAAAGGTTAAAGTGCCACGGCTTTAGCCGTGGGTATCTACACGTTTTTTCCTTTTGTCATTATTTTGGAATAAGCAAGACACTTTTATTGTCATTCTGGAACGGAGCACAGCGAAGTGATAGAATCTTTTTATGAAGCAATATTATGTTTATATTATCAGCAATATACACAATACTACTTTATATATAGGAGTTACCAACGACCTGCAAAGAAGAATGTATGAGCATAAAAACAAACTGCTTGATGGTTTTAGCAATAAGTATAATTTAACAAAGCTGGTTTATTTTGAAATCTACGAAGACATCAACGAAGCCATCAAAAAGGAAAAAGGAATTAAAAATCTGCTAAGAAGAAAGAAAAATGGTTTGATCGGCAGTAAAAATCCCAGATGGCTGGATTTATCTGAGGGGATCCTATCGGTTCGAGCAAGCTCGATCCTCCAGGATGACAATGCATGGCATTGATCTCAATAATCGCCGCCATAGATGACAAAAGAGGCCTGGGAAGGGATGGCAAGCTTCTTTGGCAAATACCCGAAGATTTAAAGCGTTTCAAAAGAATTACCCTTGGATACGCGGTCATCATGGGTCGGAAAACATTTGAGTCTATCGGCCGGCCACTCCCGGAGCGTCTAAATATTATCGTCACCAGGGACAGAAATTACCAAGTGGCGGATTGTATGGTTTGTCACTCATTATCAGAGGCGATTCATGAGGCCAAAAGCAAAGACCAAAAAGAAATTTTTATTATCGGCGGTGGGGAAATCTATCAGCAGGCGATTGGTACGGCAGACAAGCTGTACCTTACTTTGATTAAAGGCGACTTTGGCGCCGATACTTTTTTTCCGGATTACTCGGATTTTAAAAAAATAAGCTATTACAAAAAGCACCAAAACCCTAGCGGTATGATGTATGAGTTTATTACTTTGCTAAAAGCTCCCGTTTAAATCACATGCGATCGCATCTGTATTAGACGGTTTTTTTAGAGAAGACATGATGATATTTTGATTTTTGATTGGCGAGGCTTGGTTAGGTTTGCTTAATTTTGGCGAAATTTGGCCAGTTTAATTTTTTTGTGCTATGTGCTACTATGAATTTGATGGACTATTTGGCAAAAACAGACCAAAAAACTGCCAGCTTGCTTAAGTTGGAGCAAAAAAGGCAGGCAGAAACTTTGATGATGATCCCATCGGAAAATTATGTGTCCCGGGCGGTGCTGGAGGCGGTAGGCAGTGAGTTCCAAAACAAATATGCCGAAGGCTATCCGGGTAAAAGATATTACCAGGGGCAAAAGTACATTGATCAATTGGAACGGCTTTGTCAAGAGCGAGCAAAAAAGCTGTTTGGCGTTGAATATGTTAATGTTCAGGCCCTTTCCGGCGCGCCGGCCAACAGTGCGGTTTATCACGCGCTTTTACAAATAGGGGATCCGATTATGGGTATGGCTTTGGATCAGGGCGGGCATATCACCCATGGTTTGCCGATCAACTTTTCCGGCAGGTATTTTTCCAGCCATTTCTACTATGTGGATAAAAACGGGCTGATTGATTATGAGCGCTTTGCCAGCGATACGTTAAAAATCAAGCCAAAGATTATTATCGCCGGGATTACTGCCTATCCGCGCCAGCTGGATTTTGCCAAGTTTTCCAAAATTGCCAAGAGTGTTAATGCCTATTTGTTGGCCGATATGTCTCATGTGGCAGGGCTTATTATCGGCGGGGTTTATTCCAATCCGGTGCCGCATGCAGACATTATTACTACCACTACCCACAAGACTCTGCGCGGGGCTAGAGGGGCGCTTGTTATGATTACAAAAAAGGGTTTGGAAAAAGACCCCCTGCTTCCGCAAAAAATTGATAAGGCGGTTTTTCCCGGGTTGCAGGGCGGACCGCATATGAACAATATTGCCGGAATAGCCGTGGCATTAAAAGAAGCAGGCAAACCGGCTTTTAAAAAATACGCTCGGGCTATTGTCCGGAACGCGGCGAGCTTGGCTGAGAGTTTGAGTAAAAACGGGATCAAGCTGGCCAGCGACGGGACTGATACTCACCTTTTGCTTTTGGACCTGAGAGAGTATGCTATTTTTGGCAAAACCGCTGCCGAGGGCTTGGAAGAAGCAGGTATTGTGGCCAATTATAATAGTATTCCTTATGATCCGCACCCGCCTTTTTATACATCCGGTTTACGCCTCGGCACGCCGGCCTTGACGTCGCGCGGAATGGGGAAAAGCCAGATGGAAAAGATCGCAGTCTGGATAGCAAAAGTCGTTAAAGAGCTGGCTTTGGCAAAAAAAGAACAGAAAATTGACTTTGACAGCGAGAAAAAAAAACTGTCCCGGCAAAAAATAATTTTCGGCGCAAAAAGTATAAAAAGGATTAGGCAAGCGGTAAAAAAGCTCTGCGGCCATTTTCCTAATCCTGTAAATTACTGATTCTTGACAGATTTATAAACACATATTAATATGTATACACATGTTAACTAAAAGGACCAACATTCTATTTGATGAAAATACTTTTTCGATGTTAACTTATCTTGCTAAGCAAGAGGAAGTTTCAGTGGGTGAGTTGGTGCGCCGAGCCGTAAAAAAAAATTATCTTGATAAAAAAATAAAACTTCAGCGAAAAAAAGCCATTGATGATATTCTAAAGATTAGAAAACGCCAAACAGCCAAAATAGATTATCGTGCCCTTGTTGAAAATGGTAGAAAATACTAAAATCCCGCCAAAAATTATTATTGATGCCTCTATTGCTTTGTCATTTTTATTGCCCGATGAAAAAGATACAATTGCCGATAAAATCTTTAGAGCATTTCAACAAAATAAGACGGTGATTATCACTTCACAATTATTTTTTTTCGAGGTTGGCAATTCGCTAAAAAGCGCAATTCTTCAAAAAAGAATAAGTTATCATATTGCTAAAAAACTGTTGGAAAAACTAATAAAAACAACTATTTCGCAGGTGGCGGTCAATTGGCAGCAGACATTAGATTTTGCTGTGAAGCACAAAATTTCTTTTTATGATGCCAGTTATTTGCTTTTAGCCAAACAGGAAAAAGTCCGCCTTTATACTTTGGATAAAAAACTTGGCAAACTTGTTTAATGTTTAACTGTATATTTATTTTATTTTGTTTTTTTGTTACAGTATTGTTTAGTAATTAGAAATTTCTTTGTTTTTTATAAAAAACAAGGGTATCGTTATGTTTTATCCGCGCTTTATATCCGAATCAGTCTGTGAAGGACATCCAGACAAAATCTGTGATCAGATTTCTGACGCTATTTTGGATGAAGCCTTAAAGCTTGACCCTTTTTCTCATGTGGGGGTAGAGTGTTTGGCTACGACTAATAAGCTGATCATAGCCGGAGAGGTAAAAAGCCAAGCAGAGCTAGACTATAAAGAAATCGCCAGGGAGGTGGTAAAAAGCCTGGATTATGACAATCCCAAATATAATTTTGACTACAAAACGCTTGATATCGAAGTGCTGGTGCATGAGCAGTCTTTGGATATTGATATTGGCGTAAAAGCGGGCGGTGCAGGCGACCAGGGGATGATGTTTGGTTTTGCCAGTGATGAAACCCGGCAATATATGCCTATGCCGATTACTCTAGCCAATAAGCTGGCAGAAGGACTGGATATGGTGCGTAAAAAGAAACAAATACCCTACCTTCGGCCGGACGGCAAGTCAGAGGTTGTAGTCCGCTACAATAAAAAAATGGAACCAGTGGGAGTAGATAAGGTTGTTATCGCTGTCCCGCATAGAGAGGGGATGCGCTGGAGGGATATAAAGCCCGATATTTATGAGTATGTGATTACACCCATTTTATCCAACTATAAATATAAGATTAGTATGGATGACCTTATTGTTAATGGTACCGGGCAATGGTTTATCGGGGGGCCGGCTTCTGATATGGGTGAAACCGGACGGAAGATAATAGTTGATTCCTATGGGGGAGTGGCCAGAGTAGGCGGAGGCTGTTTTTCCGGCAAGGATCCGACCAAAGTGGATCGCGCCGGCGCCTATGCCGCCCGCTACCTGGCCAAGAATATTGTTGCCAGCGGCCGCGCCAAACGCTGTGAAGTGATGATAGGTTATGTTATCGGCCAGCCGGAGCCGGTAGCCAAAGCCATAAACTGCAAAGATACGGAAAAATATCCCCTGAAAGAAATAGAACGCTATGCCTGGAAGTTACTGGATTTGTCAGTCGGCGGGATTATTGACGGCCTTCACTTGCGCCGACCGGTACCATACCGTAAAACAGCTCGCTACGGCCATTTCGGCCATAGCAAATATCCATGGGAGCGTTTGGCAGTGTAGGGCTTTACAAGTTATAATTTTCTTGCCCGGGTTTTTTTTTGGTAAAAAAAGGTTACACTATGGTCGCTGGGGTTAAAAGAATACTTCCTTTTTCACAGTGGGATCAAACCGTGCTTCAAAGAGTTTCGGATCTTAAAGGGCCACCCATGCCAGTAATTCCCCTTAGAGATGGCGTAAACTCTCTTTGTCAAAATCCATTTGATTTTCACAATTTATCACAGGGGGTCTTGTTGGCTCAAATAGCAAGAGGGGATATATTTAATGTTGAAGGGAATGATTGGCGGACGCGTTTATCGGCTGGGCAGACCGGCGTATTATTGGCCGATTTAAGGATAGATATTAATAAATGGCAAACCGGTAGTGAAGCAAAATTAATTCTGCTAATCGGCGCCATGGGCGGCGGTAAAAGCACCGCGGCCGCCGCCTTGCATGAGCTTTACAAGGGCAATTGCGAACTACAGTTTATTCCCATTATTGGCGCTTCAGAGCTTGACCGATATGAAGCAGACAGTGGTGAAGTCGGAACCGCTAGTGGTTGTAGTTTTTCGGCCCATGTATTCAAAGGCGCTGATGAGGTATTTAACTTGATAGACGCAAGCAAGGATCAGGGTAAAAAGCCAGTTGTGTTTATTGGCGAAGCCCTGTTTGTTTTTATGCAGGATAATAAAATAGACAAACAGG
>CAYNBK010000066.1:0-5034 GCA_964395485.1 uncultured Pseudomonadales bacterium | reverse complement strand
AGCGGAATAGCAAAAATACAGTAGGCAAAATAGCGCAGTATTGCCGTCCGGACATCCATCTTCCGGCCGTCAACTCTAATTATTTTTATTTTCAACAGTCTTTTGCCTATGCTTTTCCCATCCCAATTTACCCATAACAAAATATAGTAAACAGCGCCCAATACAAAACCGACTCTATTAAATAGGCGCAGACCAAACATCATCCTCCATACTCTTCCGGTCAAAAACAGTATAATTCCGTCTACTAATAAGGCCAGCAGGCACAGCCAGAAACCAGCGTATTCTTTTTTACTCTCTTTTTCTGCGTCTGTCATTATCCACGCCCCTTATCAACATCTTTTACTTTTATTCCCAGTTCTTCCAATTCCAGAATCAGTTTTTCTGTCGGAAGCCCCAATATATTGTTATAACTTCCTATATAGCGTTCGACAAAGTCGCATTTTTGGTCCTGTATACCATAAGCGCCTGCTCTATCCGGATAAAGTCCTGTATTTAAATATTCAGTGATTTGTCCAAAAGAAAGTTTTTTAAAATAAACCTGGGTTGTATCGGTAAAAGTTATTTTTTTTCCTTTGGCTTTACTGCTTAGTATTGCCACGCCGCTTATTACTTTATGTTCCCGCCCGCTTAGCATATTCAGTATTGCTCTTGCATCTACTTTACTCTGCGGCTTGCCGATTATTTTATGTTTATCCCCTATCGGCAGGCTTATGACTGTATCTGCGCCAATTGCCAAATAGCTTTGCCCCCTTACTGAAGGCAGCGTGTTGTATATTTTTTGAGCCTTGGCTAACGCCAGGGTTTTGACCATTCTCCCGGGGCTCTCATATTTTCCCATAAACTCGGCTTCATCTATCCTGCTTGCTTTCACTTCAAAACGGTCTAGATATCTTCGCAGCAGCTCTATTCTTCTTTTAGATGCCGAGGCTAAAATTATTTTCATTTATATCTCCTTTTTTTTCAATCTGGCGCTTATTCTCCCCTAATACTCGCTTTTGGCAAAACAGCTTGAACCAATTTTAGCATATCCTTTAGCTCTTTTTTGGAGAAAGGAGTAATTTTTAAAAACTCCTTCCTAAGGCAATTTTGCGGCTGAAAAGGTTGAATAAAGTAGCTTATATTTTCCGGCATATACATAACTGTTTGGGCAATATCCCTCAAGTTTTCGGCTAATTGTTTAAGGCTTTCCTTGCTGTGTATAGTGGGAACTACGGTGGTTCTAAAATCATAATCGATTTTTGACTGTAGAATGAGTTTAATTGATTTTTTTATCTTGTTTATTAGTTCCGCTTGTGGTGTTTTTATATTTGTTTGAAAATTGTCCGCCGGCTGACGGCTTGAAAATTGGTAATTAATCGCCTTTTCATAATTGTCAAAAGACGATTTTATATCCATCGCTACATAGTCAAGCAATTTATTTTTATACAAAAAAGACAATACCTCCGGATTACTGCCGTTCGTATCCAGTTTTACTTTGTATCCTAGTTTTTTAATTTTTAAAATAAACTCCGGCAGCTCTTTATAAATAGTCGGCTCTCCGCCGGTTATACAAACCCCGTCCAGCCATTTTTTTCTTTTTTGTAAAAAGTCAAAAAAATCTTTTTCTTTGTAGTTTTGTAGTTTGGCTTTTTTAAAATTTGCAAGAGTAACTAAATCTTTATTGTGGCAAAAAGGACAGCGAAAATTACAGCCTACCGTAAACAGGCTGCAGGCGATGGTCCCCGGAAAATCGATTAGAGTAGTTTTCTGCAAACCTCCTATCATCATAAAGTAACGCTCGTCCTGCTAAAATCTTGAACGAAACACGGCTGAATAAACAGTTGTAAAACATCAAGATTTTTTGTAGGACAAATCTCCGATTAAGATAAAATTATTCTAACTATTATTCGAAACTGGAAAATGGCAGTTTTCTGTTTTTAACCCTCAGAGGAGGTTTCAACTTTAAAGAAACCTCCTCTGCCTCACCGGGTCTTTTTTGCTGTATGTCTTAATAAGTTTTAAACTCCAGACGGTCATGAAATTCGGCTTGTTTGCCGGCATTCCATTGTCCGACCGGACGCAGATAACCCACCACGCGGGAGTAAACCTCGCATTTTTGGCGGGTTTTTTTTGGGCTGACAAGTTTGTCTTTGGTCATCATGGCTAGCCTCCTTTTACTATTTTCCCGACAGACTAGTGTCTGTACGGGATCCCAAACAGTCTAACGCCTGTCGGGAGCTTTTCTATTTTCTATATATCCAATCTCCTGATCGCATTTAGGACAGTATTCATGCTCACCTTTTAAGTATCCGTGTTTCGGGCAGACGGAAAAAGTAGGAGTCAAGGTGAAATAAGGCAGACGGAAATTTTCGGAAATTTTTCTGACTGTTTTTTTTACTATGTCTGCTGAGCCCGGTGCTTCTCCTAAAAAACCGTGTAGTACCGTTCCGCCGGTATATTTGCCTTGCAAATCATCCTGCAGGCTTAAAGCTTCAAAAATATCATCCGTGTAGCCAACCGGCAGTTGAGTAGAGTTGGTATAGTATGGGGCAAAGCCGTTTTTGTGTCCTTCGTTGGCTACTTTTATTGCCGGGAAATACTGCCTGTCCAAACGGGCAAAACGGTAAGAAGTGCCTTCTCCGGGCGTAGCTTCAAGATTAAAAAGGTCGCCGCTTTCTTTTTGGTATTGAAGCAGCTTTTTCCGCATATAATCCATTACCTTCAAGGAAAAATTGTGGCCTTCGGGACTGACGATACCTTTACCTTTTCCCAAAAAGTTTATGCAAGCTTCGTTCATCCCCAAAAGGCCAATGGTATTAAAATGGTTTTTCCAGTACTCGCCAAAACGCTCAAAAACATTATCCAGATAATAACTGCAGTAAGGATAGAGCCCCCTTTTGGTAAAACTTTCCACTGCTTTACGCTTGATAAACAGTGATTCTTTGGCCAAGTCCATTAGTTTCTCCAGCCTGGCAAAAAATTCTTTTTCGTCTTGGGCTAAAAATCCGATCCGGGGCATATTTATCGTCACCACGCCGATACTGCCGGTGAGAGGATTGGCGGCAAAGAGCCCTCCTCTTTTCCTTAACACTCTATTGTCCAAACGCAGTCGGCAATTATGGGTTAATATCCCGCTTGTACCAACGGTAAATACAGGTTCCCCATCGGCAACAGTAAAACAGTAAGCTGTAGTTTTTGGTTTCTTCGTGATAGATTTTATCTTCACCCACAATTTGTTGTTCTTTTTAAACCAAAAGCTGCCATATTTTTCACGATTTAGCTTATATACCAATACTGAGTAGTTTGGTTCTTTACCGAAACGATTATTGCAATTATCTTTATAAATACTTGTAGTTGTACCTAGGGTGGCAGCTAGCATATTTAGACTTTGAACCATTTTTAAAGATGATGTGTATATCCTTCCCCTATTACCGCCATCGGTTTCGTAATGCCCCTTTAAAACTTGGTTTCTAAACCCTAGAGAAGTCGAGAACAAGCGCGCTCGGTAATGTTTTTCTCTTTTGCTCCCCATAACAAAATCTTTGCACAAACCAACTGCTGCCCTTGAGTGGATTTTCAATGTGTATAGCTTTGTATCGCTATATTCTACGCTTGCGCTATGTCCGCCAAAGTATTTTTTTGCAATTTTGTATAATTTGGAAATAACATGCTTCTTTTTCTCATTCTCTAGTGAAAAAATAACACTAGTGTCCTTATCAAAACTTCCGTCGCCCGCGTATGCTCCGACAAAGTACCCCAGTTCTGATTCTCCTCCTTCTCCTAAATATTTTTTTAAAGAATAAGGCAAAAACATGCCCTTCTTAAGCTTTTTTCCTGCCAACTCTTCCTGTTTTTCATTCTTTCCTTTTAATATAAAATTCATGTGTTCTGTGCTTTGAACGAGCTTATGTCCGTTTTCCAAAATTACCTCTAGCATGTCTTGGTTTGTATATTTATGAAAACTGCCTTTAATAAATTTACCATCTGAGTATATTTCATAGTTATTTTCTTTGGTGTTGCCTTCATATATATTTCTAATTTGACAATATTCAAGGTTTCTTCCTCTTTTAGATCGAATTAGTACTTTTTCAAATCCAGCTAAAGGACACATACTGCGGGCATCATCCGGGCTCATATCTGAATTTACATAGTTGGCAAAGTAAGGAATGCCGTATTTTTTAGTCATTTCCCAAACTGGTTTTAGTTTGGGATTGTCCCAATCAAAATCTTTGCTTATTGAATAAGTTGGGATAGGAAAACTAAATACTCTACCCTGTGCGTCGCCCTCCAGCATCACCTCGGCAAAAGCCTTGTTAAAAAGATCGATTTCTTTTTGAAAATCCTTATACTGGGCTTTTACCGGATTGCCGCCGATGATGACTGCTTCTTCACCTGCCTGTTTTGGGGGAATCAAATCTAAAGTAACATTAGTAAATGGGCTTTGAAAACCTACCCTGGTAGGTACATTCATGTTATAAATAAACTCCTGCATTGCTTGCTTTGCTTCTTTATAGCTAAGTTTGTCATAGGCGATAAAAGGCGCCATATAAGTATCAAAGTTTGCCACTGCTACTGCACCTGCTACTTCTCCCTGCAGGGTATAAAAAAAGTTTACCAATTGACCCAAAGCCGTAGCAAAATGTTTGGGCGGTTTGGAGTTCAGTTTTCCGGAAACGCCGCCAAAACCGCGAATCAGCAAATCTTTTAGATCCCAGCCGGTACAGTAAGCTGAAACCAGTGCCAAGTCATGGATATGCAGGTCGCCAAAACTGTGGGCTTTTCTTACTTCGCGCGGATATATCTGGTTTAACCAGTAGTTGGAAGAAATAATAGAGGCTACGTGGTTATTCAAACCCTGAAGCGAATAGGTCATATTGGCGTTTTCTTTCACCCGCCAGTCTTTTTCGTCCAAATAATCCCTTATCAGCTCATCCGTATCTACCAATGAACGGATATCCCTCATTTTGGCGTGCAGGTCGCGGTACAAAACAAAGGCTTTACAGGTTTTTTCATGGCCCTTTTTTTTCAGTATTTTAACTATCAAGTCTTGTACTT
>CAYNBK010000065.1:0-5164 GCA_964395485.1 uncultured Pseudomonadales bacterium | reverse complement strand
TGATGCCAGTTCGTCCGGGGATTTGGGTTGGGTAGAGTTGGAGGCCAGCCAGTCTGCCGCCACACCGGAGATGATGATAATGGAGTGGAAAAAAGAGCCGACACGCGAGGCCATGGTAAGCAGCGGTATGCTCCGGATACTGGGTTTGGATCTAAACTCAGCCATAGGAAAGGCCTTCAAGGTCTCATTTGTCATTGTTAAAAGCCTGATGCCGAGTATAGAGGGAAAATTAAGTTCCAGCGAAACAGAATACAAAATCGTCGGTGTTTTTGAAGACGATACCAACTCATATTTTTATATTCCTTTTTCAGATATAAGGACTTTGGGGGTCAGCAACTATTCCCAACTCAAGCTTATTAGTAAAAATGAGTCAGATACAGTTGATATTCGAAAAAAAATAGAGACTATGGGTTTTCAAACCACCAGTACAGCCGATACGGCAGTTGAGATAGAAAAAATATTTGGCACCGTGAGACTGCTTTTAGCCTCACTGGGTTTAATCGCTTTGGCGGTAGCCGCCCTCGGTATGTTTAATACCTTGACCGTTTCGTTGTTGGAGCGGACTAGGGAAGTAGGGGTGATGAAAGCTATTGGCATGAAGTCAGAGGAAGTAAAAAATCTCTTTTTGGCCGAAGCGATGATTATCGGTATTTCCGGCGGGGTGATTGGCCTTAGTTTTGGTATGCTTTTTGGCAAGCTCTTGTCGCTTATTATTTCGATTTTTTCTATTATCCAAAAAGAGGGTTTTTTAAACCTTACTTATACTCCTTTTTTTTTGCCGCATTTATTTTTGTTTTTTCCTTTATTGTCGGGGTGGTGACAGGTATATATCCGGCTAAGCGTGCTACCCGCATTTCAGCGCTAGACGCTCTTCGCTACGAATAGTTTTCATAGTTTTCCAGCAGGGTCAGTCCTTGCTAGCAAGGACTGACCCTGCTATACTAAATTCATGCCAGCTAAAAATTGTTTAAAACAATATTTAACCAATGGTTATTACCATCTTTATAATAGAGGAGTAGAAAAAAGAAAAATTTTTCAAGAAGAAATAGATTATAAAGTGTTTTTATCTTATTTAAAAGAATATTTAAACCCAAAACAGATCGATAAGCTTCGTTTGTTAATAGAAAAAACGCGCTATGACCAGCGGGACAAACTTTTTAAAACTATTCAAATGAACAACTATGCCAATAAAATAAAACTTCTGGCATATTGTTTAATGCCAAACCACTTTCACTTATTAGTTCAGCAGAAAAACGAGAGAGGGATAGAAGAGTTTATGAGATCTCTGGGGACGAGATATGTTATGTATTTTAACAAAAAATACAAACGCACCGGTGGTCTTTTCCAGGGGAGATATAAAGCGGTATTGGTAAGAACCGATGAGCAACTATGGCACTTAAGCCGCTATATTCACAGTAACCCCCCATATAAAGGACTGACCCTGCTGGAATATCCATATTCAAGCTTGGGGGCTTATTTAGGAGAGTGGAAAGCAGCTTGGTTAAAAACAAATCCTATTTTAAGCCACTTTTCGCCAAAATCTTCATATAAGGCTTTTTTTGAAGGGATATTACAAAAAGAAGATGACGAAATAGTAGAAAAACTTAAAATTGAATAGTATTTTCCCCATATAAAGGACTGACCCTGCTGGAACTAGATCTTGGAGACTTGCAAGAAGTCGAGTTCAACCGGGGTTTCGCGGCCAAAGATGGAAACCAGAACCTGTACTTTGCCTTTTTCATCGTCGATGTGGTCAACAGTGCCCAAAAAGTCAGCAAACGGTCCTTCGATAATTTTCACAGCCTCGCCAACGGAGAAGCTGGCTTTGTATTTTGGTGCCTCCATAGTCATAAACTTTTGGATTGCTTCTACTTCCTTTTGGGGAAGGGGAGTAGGCTTGTTGTTTATGCCGACAAAAGAGGTTATTCCGGGAGTGGTGCGCACTGTCAGCCATGAGCTGTCGGTCAAAATCATTTTAACAAGCATGTAGCCGGGAAATATCTTCTCGGCGGTTTCATAGCGCTTCCCCTTGGAGATTTTTATTTTATTTTGTGTAGGAATCATCGCTTCAAAAATATAATCCTTTAAGCTCATAGAGTCTATTCTTTGCTGAAGGGTTTTGGCCACTTTTATTTCATGACCGGAATAGGTGTGTACTACGTACCAGCGGGCTTTTTCTTCCTGTTTGGGTGTGGGTTTGTTAAAAATAACTCGATTTACTTCATCCTTAACTAAAACGACATCGTCTTTTTTATTTTGATCACTATCGTTCATATTGGTTTTATTTTAATTTTTAAATAATAGTCCCAAAAGCTGAGTAAAAATATAATCTGAACCGCCCAGCAAAACCCCCAGAGCCGCCGAAACTGCCAACACCACCGTAGTCATATTAAGCACCTGCCTTTTATTTGGCCAGACTACTTTTTTAAGCTCTGAGCGTGCATCAATAATAAACTGCCACGGCGAACCGGAAAAATCCGGTAAAGTCAATTTAAAATCTTGCATAAGAGATATTGTAACAAGTAACAAGTAAAAAGTAAAAAGTAAAAAAATAATAAGTCGGAAAAATATATATAAGGGTATATATCTATATCATTAGCCTGTTAAATGCTGTAGTATTATTTTATATTTTGATATATTTAGTCAAGCTATTCATTTATTGTCGGGATTTTGCTATCATATTTTTATGAAAGCGATTATACCAGCAGCCGGTCTGGGCACCAGGTTTTTACCCTGGACAAAGGCCTGTCCTAAGGAGCTTTTGCCAATTTTGGACAAGCCGGTGATTCAGTGGACAATAGAAGAATTGCTCAAGGCGCAGGTAAGGGATATTATTATTGTTATTTCTGAGGGGAAAGAAGCTATAGTAAAGTATTTTTCACCTGATAAAGTACTCGAGTCATGTTTGCAAAAACAAGGCAAAATAGACCGTTTAAGACCTCTTAATGAGTTGATAGAAAAAGTAAACCTTAACTTTGTTTATCAAAAAGGACCTTATGGGAATGCCGCTCCTATTTTGTCTGCTAAAAACTACATAGGCAAGAGTGAGCCATTTTTGGTGGTTTGGGGGGACGAGTTTATTTTCAGCCGCCCTCCCTGGCTAAAACAATTAACAGATTGTTTTGAAAAGCAAGGTGAAAGTGTGCTGTCTGCTATTAAAGTAGAAAAAGAGTTATTGGCCAGCAAGGGTGTGGCCAAGGTTTTTTCAAAAATAGGTGACACTTACAAGATAGAAAAGATTGTCGAAAAACCAGCCCCGGGGACTGAGCCATCGGACATTTGCATAAGTGGCGCCTATCTTTTAAAAGCAGACTTTTGGCCATACCTGACAGCTCTCAAAGCCGGTAAAGATGGTGAATACTGGCTGGTAGATGCGATAAACAGCTATGCCCGGGAAAAGCCGGTCTTGGCAAAATTGATAAAAAATGCTAAATTTTATGACGTTGGCAGTAAAAATAAATACTATCAAGCCTGGCGGGACTTATTGCCCCCCCATGGTTTATAATATAGTATAAGACAATATGAAAAACCATAAAATCACCAAAGCGGTTATTGCTGTCGCCGGTTATGGCACCCGTTTTTTGCCGGCCACCAAAAACCAGCCAAAGGAAATGCTGCCTATCATAGACAAGCCAATAGTCCAGTATCTGGTGGAGGAGGCGGTTAACTCGGGCATCAAAGACATAATACTCGTTACCCGTTTTGGCCAGTCGGCCTTGGAAAACCATTTTGATACCAATATGGAGCTGGAGATACAACTTACCAAAAACGGTAAAAAAGAAACTTTGAAAAAAATCCAGAAGATATACCGTATGGCCAACTATGTCTATGTCCGTCAGGGCAGGCATTTACCATATGGCAATGGCACCCCCTTGCTTTGTGTAAGGGACCTCATGTCAAAGGGTGAACCTTTTGTTTATATGTTTGGTGATGATTTGGTGCTTTCCAAAAAACCCTGTGTAAAGCAAATGCTTGAGTATTGGAAAAAGCACCGTTTTGCTCCCTGCGTAGCAGTACAGGAAGTTCCGGATAGCGAGCTGGACCGCTATGGCGTTTATAAGTTGAAAAAAGGCAGTCACGATAGGGTGGAAGATGCAGTAGAAAAGCCTGCTAAAGGGAAGGCCCCGTCAAATTTAGCCCAATTCGGCCGCTTTATTTTAAACACAGACATTATAGATATTCTTAAAAAAAACCATGACAATAAAAAATTGGGCAAAGACAATGAGCTTTGGTTGACAGATGCTATTATCGAGTATGCCAAAAAACGGCCGGTCTATGCCGTCCGGATCGAGGGCAGGTGGATGACCACCGGCGACCCCTTGCGCTTTATGAAAACCGCTGTCGAGTTCGCCCTAGAGAGAGAAGATATAGGCCAGGAGTTTAGAGAGTTTTTAAAAAGTGTTTGCTGATAATTTTAACCCCATTGCCTCTTGACTTCAAGACAGCATAACCCCTAAAATTATATTAATGAAACAGGACCTTGTTATTTACTCCAGGCTCCTTCTGGGGATATTTTTCTTTGCCGGAATTTTGGGCGGGACTGTCACACTTTGGCAAGGTAAAAATCTGCCTAAAAAATTGACCCCCAGGCAGTTGGAGGTAAATATTGGTGAAACCGTCAATACTGTAAATTGCAGCACCACTGAACAAGAGCCAAACAACAATCAAAATCAAGCCAATACGCCCTGTTTAAACCAAGCTGTTTCCGGTTTCATGCCAGAAGGAGACAACAATGATTATTTTAGGTTAGATATTAGCAGTTTAGGCAGGATAGATGTTTTGTTGAGTGTGCCAGATCGCCTTGATTTAGACATGTGGTTGTATGGTTCAAATTTAACAGAGCCGGTAGTGGGTAGTGCTCATCAAGGTGAAGGGGTCGATGAAAACTTGAGCTATGTTTTTTCCACAGTAGGCACATATTATTTACGGCTATATCGGTATGGCGGAAACGGGACGGGAGCATATGGTTTGATTATTTCCACCGATTCCTGCCAAGAAATAATACAAGATGGCGGGTTTGAGGAAGGCAGGGACACAGATAAATGGAGTTGGGAGAATTCATTAGGATTTAATATTATATATTCTGATGTAAGCCCCAATGTTTTTCCAAATAGCGGGAGCTGGCTTGCATGGCTTGGCGGTAGTGGTGGGGATACTGGTTTTT
>CAYNBK010000064.1:0-5290 GCA_964395485.1 uncultured Pseudomonadales bacterium | reverse complement strand
CTGTTTCCGCCGCCGAGTCCACCTACTATATCCACTCCGACCACCTTGGCTCTACTGCCATGGTAACTGACGACCAGGGGAATGTGATAAGCCGGCAGAACTACTATCCGTATGGAGAAACAAGAGCCAGAGAGCCAGAGAGCTGTAGAGCGCCAGTACACCGGCCAGGTATCAGACCAAGACGCCACCGGCCTTTATTACTACAACGCGCGGTATTACTCGCCCCAGACAGCTTTGTTTACCCAGGCGGATACTGCGGCTGATGATTTAAACAGATATTCCTATACGGGAGGAAATCCTGTGAAATTTTCTGACCCATCTGGGTATTCTAAGTATTCTGATGCTTTGGAAGATAGGTTATCTGAGGCAAAGTTGGCGAGGCTACTTGATTTTGAGGAGGCTCCGTACACAGATGCTAGCTATCATATACCTTGGTACAACAATCTCTCTATTTATCCCGAGGACCCCCGTTTTGAACATCGGTACGAGGCATACATTTCAAGGGCTAGGGTGGTTCAGAAAACTTCGCTTAATTTTTTGGACATGATAGAAAAAGTGAACAGTTACATATACGGTTCAAGCTCCTATAGTAAACGACTCATAGACGCGTGGAACTTAAAAAATGACTTGCGTAAACAAGTGTCGCGATGGGAGTTGATATCAGAAAAAAGATGGGAGAGTTTGAACGCTTCTAGTCAAGAGTCGCCTGTTTTAGACAAATTGTATTTATTAGCAGATTCACACTATCGCATTTCTTTGCTAAATCTAGAGATGGGTCACAAACGAGAGCAGAGAGCCTGGGCTTATATGTATAAAAACAATGAGCTTATAAATGCTTTGTCCAAAAACACACTTGTTTGCGGTGGTTTTGCGCTAGCTGGTCAGTATACCTTTCACGAGTTAGGTGTTCACACAATGTATCAGACTGTTTTTTTCCATTTTGATGGTGGGGAGATATTCTATCATGCGAATTTGAGGGCGTATATTGGGAAACAATGGTATATTATAGATCCCACATGGAATTTAGTTATATTGCTTGATGATTACCAAAAGTATTTGGAGCGGTGGTTTAACATTGAGGGAAGCATCGAGTATGACTACATAGAAACAGGCTTGGAATAAGTTGGGGGCGGAAAGGCTTGCCTATACTAGCCCAAATATTGCCCTTGGTAGCCTCGTTGCCATGTTTTTTTCTTGGCTTTTCTGTTACATTATTGCCGAGGTGCACTTAATTTTGAACCCCAAAAAGTATTTGACATAATTCGTCTGTGTGCTAAGATGAATTTATGGAATTCATTAAAAGGTTTGCATACGAAAAGCTAAAAGCGAGTGTCAAGCCGGGCAAGGTGGCTTTGCTTTATGGCCCCCGGCGGGCGGGTAAAACAACGCTTCTTGAGAAGTTGGTAGAAGAGCAGGGAAAAAAAGAAGTGCTTTTTGTGTCAGGCGAGGATGTTTTGGTGCAAAAAAGCCTTTCTTCCCAATCAATCAAAACCCTAAGGGATTTTATTGGTGAAAGCAAGGTTCTCATTGTTGACGAGGCCCACACTATACCGCAAATAGGTCTCAATCTCAAATTGATTGTTGACAATATTAAAGGTGTTGCCGTTGTGGCGAGCGAGTCAGCGTCACTGGCTTTGGCGCAGGATATTAGCGAGCCTCTGGTGGGGCGAAAAACTGAGATAATGCTTTACCCTCTTTGGGCAAAAGAGATTACAGCAGAAACCAAAAATTATGATTTACTGTCAAATATTGACGATTTTCTTGTCTACGGAAGCTATCCTGAAGTGGTAACCTCAAAAAACCGTGACAGCAAGCAGCAATATTTGATGTCTCTTTTGGGAGGGTACCTTTTTAAGGATATTTTGGCTTTCGAGGGGGTTAGAGGTTCTGACACTCTGCTCAAACTTTTAAACCTGCTTGCTTTTCAGATAGGGGGGCAGGTTTCTGTTGCCGAGCTGGCATCTTCTTTGGGCATTAGCCATGGTTTGGTGAGCCGGTATTTGGATCTTTTTGAAAAAACATTTGTAATTAAGAGGGTAGGGGGATTTAGCAGGAATTTGAGGAAGGAAATTGCCAAAACCTCCCGCTGGTATTTCTATGACAATGGGGTGCGCAACGCTGTTATCCAAAATTTCTCGCCAGTTGATGTTAGGGGTGATGTTGGCCCGCTTTGGGAGAACTATATTTTCATGGAAAGGCTCAAAAAAGCCCAATATACAGGCAATTTTGCCAATAGATATTTCTGGCGTACTTACGACAAAAAAGAAATTGACCTAGTAGAGGAAAAAGAAGGTAAGCTCTTTGGGTTTGAAATCAAATATTCTCCTAAAAAAATTAACCCTCCGTCCGATTGGTTTGAGGCCTACCCTAACGCTTCTTTTGAAGTTATTTCTAGAGACAACTTTTTGAGCTTTATTATCTAGACAGTTTTTGTTATGATATGATCAATGCCCGGGTATAAACTTAAAATTCAAGAAGCAAAATTTAAAAATATTTCCCTTGGCGTTTGTTTCTTTTTTTTTGCTGTTGCTTTTGTTACCGTGCTTGTGAATCTTGCGGTAACTCCAGTATTTGCCTCAGAAACCCTTACCTTTATCCACCAAGATCATTTTTCCTCCACTATATTAGCCACCAATGAACAGGGAGAAGTAGTCTCAAGACAAAGCTACTACCCCTATGGCAGTACCCAAAACACTCAAGGCGCTCTCCCCACCGAACGGGCCTACACTTCCCAAGTGTCAGACACAGACACCACTGGACTCTACTATTACAATTCACGGTACTATTCAACCCGAATAGCATTATTTTCACAGCCGGATGAAAAAAGCGAACATATAAATCGATATGTGTATGTGGAAAGCAATCCAGTAACTAATACTGATCCGACCGGTCATCAGGTGTTTAACCCTAAGCGTGAAACTGCTTGGGAGTATCGCAAAAGAACAGGTCGTTTTCCGGCACATAGAGTATGGGCTTTATCTTTTTACGAACATGATTATAATGATCCAAGGCAACTTCAGCACGATCTTGAGTACTATTCGACTCCCTATAATACTTTGGCCAAGAGCAGTCGGGCCTATTTTGAAGCAGTTATACCGCAGGATTGGGAAAACATGGAACAAGAAGAACGATTAAATACCGTGTTTAAGAACGATATACAGCATGGTCAGGAAGATCGGAATCGCGGCGCGTGCACAGAGACAGCTGCAAAACTGCACCTGTTGCTGACAGAAATCAATATCCCGTCTGTTTTACTAGATCTTAAAAGTGAAATGAATAATTACTCCCACAGGGTTGTAGCATTTAAAGGGAATCTTAATGGAGATGTTAATAAATGGTATGTTTATGATCAAGACGTGTCGGTTAAGATTGGCCAGCCGTTTATTTATTCACCAGAAGACCAGACCGATCTTAAGAAAGCCGCTCTTGTTTATAAAGAGTATATGAAATGGGATACGCCTGCTTTGCCGTTTGGGTTGCCAATAGGGGGTGATCCACTCAACCTTCTTAAAGAAACCGACCCTGATTGGTTATTAAAGCCGCCAGGTCAGTATTCTTTTTACCGCCCATATTATGGCAATAATAAAAATACGACTGGCATAGATTAAAGTTCTGGGGACGGGGGCTGAAAAGACCAATATATTGAACCTTTTTAAGCCTATTTTTCTTTTCCAATCATGTTGTTGACAAAAACATAAAATGTGTGTTATTGTGTTTTTGTGAAAAACATATATCGCACCTTGCCGGAGATTTTTTGGATTTATAATCCCTGGTGGGAAAGCACCGCCTTAATAAAAGAAGATTCCAAGTTAAAAGAGCTCAAAAGCGTTAAGTTTGTTTACCACCATCCTCTTTTGGAAGAGTTTCCCTTTAGAAGGGACTGTATTTTAACCCTGCGTGGTCCGCGCCAAATAGGCAAGAGCACTCTGGTAAAACAGCTTGTAGAAGATCTAATCGAAAAAAAAGGAGTCTCTGGCGAGCGGATTTTTTTCTACTCGTGTGACAGCGTGGCAGATTACAGGGAGTTGGACACGATTTTAAGCGCCTACCTGGAAAGCGCCCGAGCGATTACGAAAGGAAGGCTCTATATTTTCCTTGACGAAATTTCTTTTGTTAGAGAATGGCAAAGGGCGGTAAAAGCTTTGGCAGATAGGGGGGCTCTTAAGGGTTGTTCCTTGCTTGTTACCGGGTCGAGCAGTGTAGACATTCTCTTTTCTGCTGAACAGATGCCAGGGCGCCGCGGCAGGGTGAAAAGCCCCGATGTGGATTTTATGCCTCTTTCTTTTAAGGAATTTTTCGCGTTAGTGAAAGGACAACCAGCCAGTAAAAAAAAGCTCTTAGATGATTATCTTATTTGTGGAGGGTTTCCGGCGGTGATTAATGAGTATTTTTCCAAGGGTTACATTTTAGACGAAACATTTAATACCTATCTTAGCTGGATTGAGGGCGACTTGCACAAGCTGGGGAAGTCCGAAGAAACAGCCTTTAGTATTTTGAATCGTTTCATCAAACACCTGTCTTCAAGTTTTTCTTGGTACAAAGTAGCTAAAGAAGCTGGTATCGGCTCTCACGCCACAGTAATAGAGTATGCCGAAATCCTAAAGCGGATGTTTGTTGTTTTTGATGTAAAAAGTCTTCTGGTCTCGCAAAGAATGCTCGACCCGGCAAAAAACCGCAAAGTCTATTTTTTTGACCCCTTTATATTTAACGCCATTCAGGCTAAAGTAAACGATTATTCCAGCCAGCAATATAGCTATCTTGCCAAAAAAGTGGTAACGGCTAAGAACAAACCATTACTCGCAGAAGGTTTAGTAGCTTCTCATTTAAAGCGCTTGCCGGGCTCGCTTTATTTTGGAAGGCTGGTTCGCGGTGAGGTAGATTTTGTTCACCGAAACAAGGGAGAATATCGATTTCTTGAAGTAAAGTACCAAAATGATATAAATCAGGCGCGGTTTGAGGCTTTTTTTAAGGAGGTGCCTAGTGGAGAATTGATACTTGTTACAAAAAATCAGCAGTTTTCCAGAAGAGGGATAAAAGCCTTTTCTCTTGAGGATTTTTTACTACTTTGATATGATAAAGCCAATATTTAAAAATATTTTCCGTTGGTGCTTGCTTCTTTCTTTTGCTGTTATTTTTGTTGCTGTGTTTGTAAACCTCGAAGTAACTCCTGCTTTCGCCTCAGAAACCCTTACTTTTGTGCACCAGGACCATCTTTCTTCAACAACTCTTGTTACAAATGAACAGGGAGAAGTAGTCTCAAGACAAAGCTACTACCCCTATGGCACCACCA
>CAYNBK010000063.1:0-5317 GCA_964395485.1 uncultured Pseudomonadales bacterium | reverse complement strand
CATTAATAGGAAAAACTATAGACGGAAAGACGCTATTTGTAGTTTTTGCTTTTAGAAATAGAAAAATTAGAATTATTTCGGGCCGAAAAGCCAATAAAAAAGAAAGAGGTATTTATGACAAAAAAACTTAAACCAATACCAAATTTCAAATCAGAAAGAGAAGAAAGGGAGTTTTGGCAAAAAGCTGACTCTACTGAGTATTTAGACTGGTCAAAAGCGGAAAGAGTAAGTTTTCCTAATCTAAAGTTGACTAGTAAGCCCGTTACAATTCGTTTACCCCAGTCGATGATTGATAGATTAAAGATTAAAGCCCATAAAAGAGATATGCCCTATCAGACAATGATAAAGGATATTTTGTTTAGGGGATTAGCAAAAACCTAGGCCCTTGTACCCAAATACCGTACCAGTAAACTATTTTTCAGCGAGAGATTTTTAGCTAAATTTATTTGTTAATTTGCTTTGCTTGCTTTTTTAGTAAAGGCAAGCGGTGTTTGGTTTTGTATACTGGTATGATACCTCCTTTCATTATGATAAACAATAGCTTTTTTAACAAGCTTTTTTAAAAGTTTCGCCAGGTGCAAAGCCCTTGTTTGATGTTCTTGCCGGCATGGGCAAAATAGCCCTACATGATGAGATTTTAGCCGAGGCTGTAAACACTCCTGCCGGTACAATTTCCGGGCTATATGTGCGTACTTCTTATGATAATGATCCGCAAAACCCCTTGCCTTAAGGTCTGCTTTATCAGTTTGGGTTGCTGATGATAGCGTTGTTACAGCCCTCATTCAAAACAAGCCTTCATTGTCTGAAGAGAGTGGGTCTGTTGACCATCGCCCAGATTATATTGCAGATTTAAGTGGAATTGAAGTTGGCGCAGACGGACTGCTTACTTTGTACCTAAAACAGGCCCGTGCGACTCCTTTGCTGACAGCTAAAGAAGTAATAATATTAGCTAAAAGGATAGAAGATGGTAAAAAGGCCGTCAGGAGATTAAAACAGCCAGAAGGTGAGTTAACAGCAGATCAGATAGCAGTTCTAAAACAATAGGCCGTTGGGGGAAAAGCCGCCCGCGATCATTTAACAGAAGCCAATACCCGTTTAGTGGTTTCTGTAGCGAAAAAATATATGGGGCGGGGTTTACCGTTTTTAGACCTTATTCAGGAAGGAAATATTGGCTTGATGCGGGCAGTGAAAAAATTTGATTATCATCGGGGTTATAAGTTTTCCACTTATGCCACTTGGTGGATCCGCCAAGCGGTAACTAGGGCGATTGCCGACGAGGGCCGGACTATTCGTGTACCCGTGCATATGCACGAACAGATTAATCGCCTAGGGCTGGCTTCCCGGCGTTTAGTGCAGGAATTAGGCCGGGACCCGACCGTGGAAGAAATTGCCGTCGAGCTGGGTATTAGTGCAGAAAAAGCAGCCCATATTATAAAAGTCTCTCAACGGCCAATTAGTCTGGACGAGCCGGCGTCTAATGACGACAACGACGCTATTGGTGAATTTATTCCGGATGAAAATGCTCCAGCTCCGTCCGACGAAGCAGTGCAGGCTTTGTTGCGTGCTAAATTAGAAGAAGTTTTTGCTACTATACCCCCCGCGAAGCGAAAATACTTCAGCTTCGTTTTGGCTTAGTCGATGGCTATTCATATACACTGGAAGAAGTTGGGAAAAAATTTGGCGTAACCAGAGAGCGGATCCGTCAGATCGAAGCCCAAGCTTTAGGGAGGTTGCGCCATCCTTCTCGTTCCCGCAAGCTAAGGGATTTTTTATAGATTTGTTAACCCCGGTTTGTTAACCCCGGGGGTTAACACCTCTGTAAAAAAACAATCACCTTTATACACTTAGCCTATTAATGCTTTATGCTAAGTAAACACTTGAGACTTGCTCTCTTTTCCGCTACAATGCCATGGATGAAAAAAATCCTTATTTATTCTTTCTTAATTGTTTTTATCAGTACGCTCACTGGTTTTTTTGTCTGGTGGCAGGGGAGCCAGGAAGAAAAAATGGCCTCTCCTTATTTCAAAAATCAAAACGATCAGAGTGTGGAAAAGCCGCTTCTGAAATATACTTTTGTCAACCTTAAAAAGCGCCAGCCGCAGGTCAGCCCCATTCAATTGGAAGAAAATATTCCAGCAGGGTCAGTCCTTGCACAGGGGTACAAGTCATATATATTTTCCTATTTTTCAGACGGCCGGAAGGTTAGCGGTTTGGCAAATATTCCCGAAGCAGAGCCGGAAGCCAGCACGTCGGCTGATTTGTCAGTTGAAGTTGAAGTTGAAGATAGTAGTCCATCTGCCATACAAAGCAAGTCAAATTTGGACATCAGCTCGACGCAGGATGACCAGAAATATCCGGTTATAGTCCTGGTGCGCGGCTATGTTGACCAAGCAGACTATGAACCAGGTGCGGGTACAAAAAGAGTCGGAGAGTATTTTGCCCAAAACGGTTTTATCACTCTTGCTCCGGATTTCTTGGGTTATGGCGGTTCGGATATGCCGCCTGACAACGTTTGGGAAGAACGTTTTTTACGCCCGCTGGCGGTGATAGATCTGCTGGCCTCTGTCAGTGCTTTGCCCCAGGCCGACAGCAGCCATATTTTTATCTGGGGCCATAGCAACGGTGGCATGGTTTCAATGGCAGTCTTGGAACTGACAGGAGGGGACTATCCTACTGTGCTTTGGGCGCCTGTTTCCCAGAGCTTTCCTTATGATGTCTTGTATTATACTTATGAGTTTGAAGATAAGGGCAAAGCCCTCCGCCAAGCATTGGCAGATTTTGAAAAGGATTACAGTGTTGATAATTTTTCTTTTGATAACCATTTAGATTGGATAAACGCCCCTATCCAGCTGGAGCAGGGCAAAGATGACCAGTATGTACCATTGGCCTGGACCAGTAACCTTAATGTAAAGCTGAAAAACTTAGGTAAAGAGGTAAACTTCTACAGCTATTCAGGTACGGATCATAATATGAACGGCGCCTGGGATAAGGCTATTGCCCGCGACCTGGCTTTTTTCCAAAGCTATTTATAAACACTTCAGAATAGAGCCTCGCAGGTGGGTCTTTCTTCTTGCTTTTTCCCGCTTGACATCTATATTTATATTTTTTTAAAATATAAATATGCTTTTTTCCAAAGCAGAAATAGTCAGCCCTGCCAGGCAAAAATTAAAAAAATCCGGGAAGAAATCCAGCCCGGCCGGAGCCTATATATTTTATTTTTTCATGAGTTTTTCTTTTATTTTACTATTGGTGGGGGTTGTGTTGTTTTTCCGTCAGCAAAATTTGCAAAATGAAAAATTGACAATAATTCCTACCAAGTTAGAGGCAAGCTTTTCTGGAATATATGTGGATCTGTCAGGCGCGGTGGAAAAGCCCGGTCTTTACCATTTGCCGCCGGACAGCCGGGTAAATGATCTAGTGGTAGCGGCTGGAGGCCTTTCGGCAGAGGCAGATAGAGACTGGTTTAGTAAATCTATCAATCTAGCTCAAAAGCTAAAAGACGGGATCAAAATATATATACGGTATCAAGATCAAAATTTAAATAGTAAATATCAAAATGAAGAACCGGAAGATGGGGGAGTGGCTGGTGTTTATCAGGGAAAAGTTAATATCAACCTAGCCTCTCAGGCAGAGCTGGAAACCCTTCCGGGCATCGGTCCGGCGACAGCCCAGAAGATTATCGCCTACAGGCAAGAAAATGACGTTTTCAACCAGCCGGAAGACATTAAAAATATTTCCGGTATCGGAGAAAAAAGCTACGAGGACTTAAAAGAGCTTATCACGGTTTATTAAGCAGGGCTCTAAACATGATTATATCTTATTTATTAGCTTCTTTGAAAGATGCCTAAACATAGCACTGTTTTGATATATTTAATCATATTTTGCTCTATTTTTGCTTTTAGGATATATGGCCTAAAAAAGACGAATTTACAAAATGGCCAAAAGGTAAAAATAGACTATTGCATTAAAGCCGGCGACATATTACAGGATAGCGGAAATTGGACAAATATATACGGTATTTACGTTAAATCTTCGCTGTTGCAAGCATACAATATAGGGGACTGTTTTAGCCTTATTGGCACTCTCGAAAAGCGAGTGACAGTGTTTTTTAACAAATCTTTTTACTTGGTAAATGAGTCTGTATTGTCAAGTCATAGCTTTTCCAAGCAAAGAGGCGCCAAGGGCCTTGTTTTGCATACTACAAAGCATTTGCTTGAATATATCCTTTACTTTAGGCGGAAAATCCAAAATCTATATTATTCTTCTTTTTCCGCACCTGAGTCCCAGCTTCTGGCGGGGATAGTGTTGGGCACCAGAGAAAAATTTACCCAGTCATTTTACCGCAGTTTGACGCAGAGCGGGACTCTGCATCTGGTCGCCGCCTCGGGCATGAACCTGACTATCTTTATCGGCAGTCTTCAGCTTTTTCTGGCAAAATGGATCGGCCGGAAAAAAGCCAACGTTATTAGTATTATTTTTATATCTTTTTATACCATTTTATCTGGTTTGCAAGTTTCTATTATCCGTGCCGGCATACTTTTGTTTTTGTATTACTTGGCGCAGGTTTTGGGCAGGAAAATCGACTATTTGCGTCTTTTTTGCCTGACGGGGGGAGTAATGCTCTTGTATTCACCCTTGTGGCTTTTTAGCCTTAGCTTTTGGCTTTCTTTTGCTTCGTCGGCCGGGCTCTTTATACTGGCGCCGAAAATAAAGATTTTGACAGAAAAAGCTGTTTTTCTGAGGAATAGATTTTTATCTGTTTTTGCCCTGGAAGAGTCCTTTGTCGAAAGTTTGTCTGCCTACCTTTTTACCTGGGCGATACTGCTTTTTGCCTTTGGCCAGTTTACCCCCCTTGTTTTACTGCCAAACCTGCTTATTCTCTGGCTGGTGCCGTATCTAATGGGTATTGGCGGAGTTTTAATCCTTGTCAGTCTGTTTTATGAGAATCTGGCTATCATCGCCGCCAATATACTCTGGCCGGCACTGCACTATATGGTACTTGTGATAAATTTCTTTGGAGAAAAAGAGATTTTCAGCTTTCAAGTAGATAGCCTGCCTTATTTTATCATATTTATTATAATTTTATACTATTTAGTAGTATTAAGTATTTTAAATAAAAAACTCTTCTGATTCATTATTCTTTCTGTTTTTTACTAGTTTTTTTGGATAATACTGTTCTAGTTCGATTTCTCTTTCTCTGTCTATACTATCAGAGAATTAAATACTGTTTCAGATGTATTGGGCAAAACGGACGATTTTTAGTATAAAATTAATGTACAAAACTTAATTCCCTCAAGGGCGTAAGCCCGGGGATGAA
>CAYNBK010000062.1:0-5676 GCA_964395485.1 uncultured Pseudomonadales bacterium | reverse complement strand
AGCTTGGGATACCCGGTTGGCGGTTTTGAAAAGCTGGCAGATTTACTGGCAAAAAAGATAATAGAAAACGGCGGAAAAATATTTCTAAACCAAGATGTAAAAAGTATAAAAAGTCTTTATAAGGAGTTTGACAAAATAGTTTATACCGGCCCGGTACAAGAACTGCCAAATTACGCCTCTTTTCTACCGGAAGATTACAAAAAAAAGTGTTTGGATAGGGAGAGTTTGGGGGCGATCGTGCTTTCATTGGAGTATAGTGGAAACATATTGGCTGATAATTATTGGATAAATATAAACAGTGCTGAGCCAAGAGACGTGGTATGCGTGGTAAATCACAGCTCCTTTATGGATAGGAAAAACTATCAAGGTATACAGATATTATATATAGGCGGATATTTTGAGCAAAATGATAGCTTATGGAAAAAAGATAAAAAAGATATTTCTGCCCGCTGGCTGCCATTTATCAAAAAGCTAGATACTAAATTTGACGAGAGACAAGTTAAAAAAATACACTTATTAAAAGCCAGATATGCCCAGCCGGTGTTTAACAAGGATTATAAAAAACGCTTGTTGCCTTTTGCTACTCCGGATAAAAGACTGTATTTGGTGAGTATGGATCAGGTTTATCCATATGACAGAGGGGTAAATAATGCGGTAAAATGGGTAGGGAAGTTTCTTGGGCGATGGAAGGCTTTTATTTAATATCATGCATATTTTTTTTCACAAAATTCCAAAAACATCTGACAGCCAGTACCGCGGTATAGGTTTCTATACTCGTTATCTGGTGGAAGCTTTGCAAAAAGAAGGAGTTGAGATGGGCTTTTTTTCCGCCGAAAGCGAATTAATTCATCAACCATCAATCATCAATCATCAATCTGAATTTATTCTTCACTACCCTTTCATTTCCCCGTATTTTCACACTAGCCCTTACCGTTCTAAATTTAAAAGGATGATTACTGTGCACGACCTTATTCCTTTAAAATTTCCCAAACTATACCCGTCCGGTATAAAAGGAAAAATTAAGTGGCAGATTAATAAACGAATTATCCAAAAGGCAGAGGCGATAATAGCAGATTCTCTAACCAGCAAGAACGACATTCTGTCTTACTGTTGGCCGATTAGCGCTCAAAAAATCCACATCGTGCCGCTCGCCGCCGACAGCACTTACAAACCACTGAAGATTAAAAAAATGCCTACGAACCTACGAACCTACGAACCTATAAACCTACAAAACTTTGTTTTGTACGTTGGTGACGTTAATCCTTCCAAAAACTTGCCAATGCTCATTAAGGCATGTGTAGACTTAAAATTGCCTTTGGTTTTGGTAGGAAAGAAAATAACAGAAAAAAACTATGATAAAAATCATCCTGAAAACAAAGACTTGGCTGAGGTACAAAAATTAGCTATTAAAAACCCAAAGCTTATCTTTCCTTTGGGCTTTGTCAGTGACGAGGAGCTGGTAAAGCTGTTTAATTTAGCCACCATCTACTGCCAGCCGTCCTTGGAAGAGGGTTTTGGTCTTCCGGTGCTGGAAGCGATGGCCTGCGGCTGTCCGGCGGCAGTATCGCAAACCTCGGCTTTGGTAGAAATAACAAAAACCAATGCCTTTTTGTTTGACCCGGTTTCGATAGATTCCATGAAAACAGCTTTAAAAGAAGCCTTTAGTAATCAGAAAAAAAGGAAAGAATTTAGCGCTTGGGGACTAAAAAGAGCAGGCGAGTATAGCTGGCAGAAAACTGCCAAACAAACCATTGAGGTTTATAAGTCATTAATTTAAAATTACTGAGTTGACAATTTTTGTCAGATAATCTACAATTCCTGTAGTGATAAAAAAATATCACTAAAAGAATTATGGATTTTCAAAGCGTCAGACAAAAAGCAAAAAACTTTGGCCTTTTTAGATATGTTGACATTTTAAAATGGTTTTCTAAGGACAATGAGCAGACGATCAAACAGAACTTAAAAAATTGGGTAAAAAAGAGATTGCTGGAAAGAGTATATCGGGGTATTTATAAGCTTCCAGAAATAGAAATTGGGGAAGAATTTATATTTTCCTCATTTTTTGACGATAGCTCCTATGTTAGCTTAGAAACTGCTTTATCTTTTTATGGGATGGTTTTAGAGTACCCTTATGCTGTGACTGCGGTAAGTACTAAAAAAACAAAAAAAATAAAAACTAAATATGGTGTGTTTTCTTACCGGAAAATAAAACCTTCCTTATTTTTCGGCTTTAAACAGATTACAGATGAACACTCTGTCTACCGGTTGGCTCTGCCGGAAAAAGCCCTTTTTGATTACATTTATTTAAACCGCCGAGAGATAAAAAGTTCTGATTACTTTTCAGACATGAGATTGTCTTTTCCCCCTAATTTTTCCTGGAAACAATTAAATTCGTTCCTGCCTTTTCCAAAAAGTACAAATATAATATCTTATTTACGGTTTTATGCCAATCATTAATTATCGTCTTTGGGAGCAAATTTTAACAGCCGCAGAAAGATCTGGTATTCCGTCAAGCAAAAAAAGGGGTATTGTCAGAGAATGTCTGCAGGCCCAGATTTTATACCATTTTTATAACATCAAGGACAGCCGTTATCTTATTTTTTGCGGCGGAACAAGTTTAAGGTTTTTATATGACAACCAGCGCCTATCAGAAGACTTGGATTTTGATATGGTTAAAAAGGGAGTCCCCCTTAAAGAGATTTTACAAAAAATAATCCACAAGCAGGCCGGATCCAGCCAAAATGATATTGAATTTAAATTGAAGGAAAAAACAGACGGTGCTACCGCTTATTTTAAATACCGGACGCTTCTTCCGTATTTAAAAATCAGTCAGCACAAGGATGAAAAACTGATGATTAAATTCGATTTTAGCTATCCGGAAGACAAAATCAAGCCGGTGGATAAATCTTTTTCCAAATTCGGTTACCTGCAAAATGTGCTGACTTATGATCAATCTTCTTTGTTAAGCTTTAAAACAAGGGCCCTTTTTAGGCGTAAGACTGAACGCGGAAGGGATCTTTACGATATTGCCAAATTACGATCTTTTAATGTTCGGCCCAATCTGGGAGTAAAGTTTTTGAAACAAAAGAGCATTAAGACAGATGCCGACTATGTTTCATTGTTGAATAAATGGTACAGCAACAATCAAGCCCTTTTGCCCAAGTTAAAAAAACAGCTGCTGCCTTTTCTTATAAACGAGGAAGAAATTAAATACCTGGATTTCGTTTTTGATAAATAAGATTGTCATGGGTTCTGCAGATTTCCGTTACTCTGAATTTGCTTTAAAACCTTTTTTGCTCAAATGATTGGCAATTGAGCAATTGCTGTTTTTTTTCTATACTATAATTTATGGCAAAAAAAGCCCCGAGATGCATGCATCTCGGGCAGGTTAAGTATATAATAACATAACCATCAACCATTTAACCATAATCAATCAACCATCAACAATTAACCATTAAACTATGCTTTTTCATATTAAAAATCTGTGGCAGCACCGAGAATTAATATATAATTTGACGGCCAGGGAAATAAAACAACGCTACAAACAGTCAATTCTGGGCTATTTTTGGGTGATATTAAACCCATTTTTTCAAATGCTGGTGATGACATTTGTTTTTTCCACAGTAATGAGGGTGCCGGTGCCGGGAGTACCTTATGCCATATTTCTTTATGCTGGACTCCTGCCATGGACACTTTTTGCCAACAGCCTGAGTTCATCAACTACCAGTTTGGTCGATAACGCCAGCCTTATTAAGCAGATCAATTTCCCGCGGGAGATTTTTCCGCTTTCTACCACACTGGCCAAGATAGTTGATTTCTTTCTGGCTTCAACAGTTTTTATTTTGTTTATGATCTTTTTCCGGATAAAAATAGACTTTAATATACTGTGGTTTTTTTCTATATTTATTATTCAGTTTATTTTTACCTTTGGTTTGTCGCTTTTATCCTCTGCTTTTAATCTCTTTTACCGTGATGTGCAGTATTTACTTAACCTCGTTATTATGCTTTGGTTTTATCTAACACCGGTTATCTACCCGGTGGAAATTTTACCTGAACGCTACCGCTTTATTTTTAAGCTGAATCCAATGGCAGTACTTATAAATGCCTACCGGGAGGCGATATTAGCCAGGGGTATGCCAAAGGTATCTAGTATGAGTATTGCGTTGGCAGTAGCTTTGTTCTTTCTTTTTACAGGATATTGGGTGTTTAAAAAACTAGAGGGACAGTTTGCGGATGTGGTCTAGCGCGCTAGGAGAATGGCTAATGGTTAATTATTTATGGTTAATGGAAAAGTAGAAAGGTATAGGGGAAAATGAAGTATAAAGACTATAAGGAGCTGCCAGTTTGGAACGATGCACATAAATTTGTATTAAGAATATACGAAGAGACAATAAAGTTCCCCAGCGAAGAAAAGTATGTGTTGACTTCACAAATTAGAAGAGCAGTCTTGTCAATACCGGCAAATATTGCAGAAGGTTTTTATAGAAGAACAACAAAAGATTTGATAAAATTTTTATACAACTCAAGAGGTTCATGTGGCGAGGTGAATTATTACCTTATTTTAGCCAGAGACTTGGGCTTCTTTAATCAAAAAACATATGGCGAGTTAAGTAAAGTAAGTGAGTCAATACTAATACAACTTAGTTCTTGGATCAGTAGTTTAGAAAAAAGCAAATATAAAAGAAAATGAGCCATCAACCATCAACCATCAGCCATTTCAGTGAAACAGCAATTTCATTGAGAAATGTTTCCAAACAATACTTTCTCCAGTCTCAAAAAACCTTCAAAGAGCTGGTCCCTTCACTTTTCGGCGGCGGTAAAGCAGGAGAGTTTATCTGGGCTTTAAAAGATATAAATTTAGAAATTAAAAAAGGCGAGACAGTGGGGATAATCGGCCGGAACGGATCGGGTAAGTCAACCTTGCTTAAGCTGATTGCCGGTGTTACTAAACCGACTGAGGGAAAGTTAACGGTAAACGGAAAAGTATCTCCGTTAATTGAGCTGGGCGCCGGTTTTCACCCGGAGCTTTCCGGTAGAGAAAATATATATCTGAATGCGTCCATACTTGGTATTTCCAAAAAAGAAGTGGATAAAAAATATAAAGAGATTGTTGATTTTTCCGAGTTGGAGGGTTTTATTAACACACCGGTCAAACACTATTCTTCCGGTATGTACATGCGTTTGGCCTTTTCCGTAGCAGTAAATGTTGAGCCCGATATACTGCTGGTAGATGAGATATTGGCGGTAGGGGATATAAAGTTTCAGGAAAAATGCATGGCAAGGATGGAGACCTTTAAAAAGCAAGGAGTAACTATAATATATATTAGTCACAGTATGCAAAACGTACAGGATTTTTGCCAAAAAGCCGTCCTTCTTAATCAAGGAACAATTATTAGTCATGGCAAGCCAACGGAAGTTATTAAAACATACGAAAAACTATTAGATATTTAAGAGGAAATTATGAAAACAAAAAAAACCCAAAAAATTGTTATTACGGGTGAAAGATTAATTCCAGAGTATAATAAAGGGACAGATTTCTTATATGAACACTTGGCTCGATATCTTTTTTCATCTCAATTTGTCAAAGGAAAAAAAGTAATTGATGTTGGTTGTGGTGTTGGTTACGGAAGTAAAATTCTTAAAATTTATGGGAAAGCAAAAACAGTCGATGCGATA
>CAYNBK010000061.1:0-5696 GCA_964395485.1 uncultured Pseudomonadales bacterium | reverse complement strand
GGCCTTTGATTGCAAGATCCTGTTTTAACTCTCTGTAATTTTCAATTATGCCATTATGAATTACAGCCAAAGTGCCGGTACAGTCCAAGTGCGGGTGGGCATTTCTAGCTGTTACTCCTCCGTGAGTAGCCCAGCGCGTGTGGCCGATGGCAGTCCTGCCTGCGGGCAGGACTGTTTTTGCCTTTCCTATTTTCCCCACATGTTTTTCTATTATTATTTTTTTAATATATTTTCTAAATTTTTTATCTTTTATCTTTAATTTTTGATCTATCAATGCTATTCCCCATGAGTCATAACCCCGATATTCAAGTATTTTTAAACCCTCCATCACTGTTTGGGCAGCTTGATTACCGCTATCATTAACAACAGCAAATATTCCACACATACTAATCTCCTTTTTCAACCTACGAGGTTGCATTCTCGAGACACCTCGTAAAAAAAAATAAATGACAAAATAAGCAGAAGTATTTCCGGGCTTACTTTGTTAATCCGTCTTACGGCGGACTTTTAATAAGCCGGTTCAATAGGCTGAACCTCAGCAGCCTGGGAGTTTCCGCAGATGCTTCCTTGACAAAATGTCAAGATGTCCGATTGGTCCGATTAGATCGGACCCTCCCTTCCTCGTATTCCCCGATATTATATCAACTGCGTCGACACCATCGGGGACCTTGCGCTCTTTATTGTTAATCTGCAAGCTAATTATATACTATTTCAGAATACCTATCCTTACTCTGCCTTATTTTTCATGGTAAAATAGAAGGTTCGGGGAAAATTTGTATTTGAGCACCAATTCCATGGACAATTCAAAAGAATTTATCACTGTCAAAGGCGCGAGGGAGCACAACCTACGGGGGGTTGATTTACAAATTCCCAAGGGAAAACTGGTGGTTTTCTCCGGCGTTTCCGGTTCGGGTAAATCTTCTATGGCCATGGACACGCTCTATGCCGAAGGCCAGCGCCGTTATGTAGAATCCCTCTCCAGTTATGCCCGCCAATTTTTGGGCATGATGCGCCGTCCGGATGTAGATGTTATTGAGGGCTTGTCCCCTGCCATTTCTATTGACCAGCATGGCTTGTCACACAATCCCCGCTCTACTGTCGGCACAAGCACCGAGATATACGATTATCTGCGCCTGCTTTACGCCCGCATCGGCCATCCCCACTGCCCCAACTGCGGCCGGGAAATCAGCAAACAAACCGGTGTGAGTATTACCGGCCAGATTATACAAATAACAAAAGATAAACTGCAAACAGAAAACAATGCCCGCTTTTTAATGCTTTCCCCGGTGGTACGGGACAAGCGGGGTGAGTTTGGCAAACTGATGGAAAACCTGCTGTCCAAGGGTTTTACCCACTCCCGTATAGACGGCCGGGTCATCAGCCTAAAGGAGGACTTCCTGCTTATCAAAACCAACCGGCATAATATTGACGCTGTCATCGATAGGATCAGCATCGCCGGGAAAAAGAATTTTTCCGAAAAAATATT
Organism: uncultured Pseudomonadales bacterium; assembly: GCA_964395485.1. Classification (GTDB taxonomy): domain Bacteria; phylum Patescibacteriota; class Microgenomatia; order UBA1400; family CAYNBK01; genus CAYNBK01. The sequence goes on along the minus strand of CAYNBK010000061.1, from coordinate 4,210 downwards.
GCAGTCTCGTATATTAGAGGCTGTCGAGCTGGCGCTTGATATGTCGGACGGGCTTATTATTTTGGCAGAGGTTTTAGACAAGGGCTATGCCATCCCGGAAAATCCGGCCAAAATGAAAGACTATCTTTTTTCACAAAAATTTGCCTGTCCTTTGTGCAGTATTTCCCTGCCGGAGGTTGAACCCAGACTTTTCTCTTTTAACTCCCCCCAGGGGGCTTGTCCGGAATGCGGCGGAATAGGGGCTAAGCTGAAAGTAGACCGTTCCCGTATTTCCCCCTGGCGGGCAGACATGCTGGAATCCCAGTACTATAAAACTACTTCCGACACCATCCGCGAAGAAATAGAAAAACTTATGGTACGCGAAACTTGTTCCTCCTGCCACGGCAGCCGTCTAAAAAAGGAGGCTTTAAGCGTTACTATCGACGGCAAGTCAATTTCCACCGTCTCGGCTTTGTCACTTGAACATTTTTTTGCCTGGAGCAAAAGCTGGCAAAAAACCCTGGACTCAAGTCTGGAAAAAGAAGTGTCTACGCCAATTTTCAATGAAATTGTCAGTAGGCTGAATTTTCTAAACGCAGTCGGGGTAGAATACCTGACCTTGGACCGGACCGCCTCAACCTTGTCGGTAGGAGAAGCCCAGAGGATCCGTCTGGCTTCGCAGATCGGCGCCGGGCTGTCCGGAGTTTTGTATGTCCTTGATGAACCGACAGTCGGCCTGCACCAGCGCGACACCCAAAGGCTCATCAAAACTCTGCAGGATCTGCGCGATCTGGGTAATACAGTGATAGTAGTAGAACACGACACCGAGGTCTTAAACGCGGCCGACTATATTATCGACTTTGGGCCACTGGCAGGAAAAAAAGGCGGACAAATTGTTGCCGTCGGCACACCGGCAGAAATAAAAGCAAACCGAAAATCCTTAACCGGTAAGTATTTATCCGGCAAAAAAAAAGTGGCAGGAACGGCAATTCACCCCGGGGGTAATGTGGCAAGACACCTCGGAGGTGAAGATTTCAACACCTCCGAGGTGAAAGCCGAAAACGAGAAAGACACCTCCGGGGTTAATGCCGAAAACCTAAATTTTCTCACCCTTTCCGGCTGTTCCAGCACAATTTAAAAAACATCAGCGTCAAATTCCCCTTAAACAACTTTGTCTGCCTGACCGGAGTATCCGGCTCGGGCAAGTCTACCCTTATGCACGACACGCTCTACCCGGCAGTCAAACAAAAACTGGACCGGTATTTCCGCCAAAAAGCCGGCAAGTTTTCTGCAATAGACGGCTACACTTCTTTAAATCAAGTACTTCTGGTCGACCAGTCACCCATCGGCCGCAGTTCCCGATCTAACCCGGCTACCTATACCGGCGTTTGGACAGAGATAAGAAAACTTTATGCCCAGTTGAAAGAGTCCAGACTGCGCGGTTTTAACCAAGGTTATTTTTCCTTTAACACCAAAGGCGGACGCTGTGAGGCCTGCCAAGGACAGGGAGTGATCCGGGTAGAAATGCAGTTTTTACCCGATGTCTGGGTCGAATGCGATGAATGCCACGGCAGCCGTTTTAAAAGTGAAATACTGGAAGTAGAATACAAAGGAAAAAATATCTCCCAAATACTAAACCTTACTATCAACGAGGCCATAGATTTTTTCAGTTCATTTGCCCGGATTGAAAAGAGGCTACTCGTGCTTCGCAAAATCGGTCTGGAATATTTGGAGCTTGGCCAGCGCTCGCCCACTTTATCCGGCGGCGAATCTCAAAGGCTGAAACTTGCCCGCGAGCTGACCAAAAGCTCCCGCGAACATACGCTTTACCTTTTGGACGAACCGACCACCGGCCTACATTTTGCCGATGTAGAAAAGCTATTAACAGTCATAAAAAAGTTGATAGCCCGCGGCAACAGCGTAGTAGTGATAGAGCATAGTCTAGACATGATCAAAAATGCCGACTGGGTCATAGACCTTGGCCCCGAAGGCGGGGAAAAAGGCGGGGAAATAGTAGCCGAAGGTGCACCGGAAAAGATTGCAAAAAACAATGAATCCTGGACCGGGAAGTATTTACAAAAAACCCTAGGGCAAAAAAATAAGGCCTTGGTTTAATTTGTCTTCTTTTTGCATATCCTGATCAAAAGTACAGACAGTGCTGATTTTTTCTTCTTTAGCCTGAACAAGCAAAACACAATCAGTAAAAGATAACTGCCGCGTTTTTTGCTTAACAAATACTACGCTCGCTTTTTTTTGCCATTCCGGACTAACCTGTTTAATCAAGATCGATTCTTGCTTGCTATACAATAAACTAGCCAAAATACCTACTTGTTCTAGGTTTTTGGTCCGTAGCAGTAAAACAGTCAAAACTTCATCCACAATATAGTTATTGGTCACCAGCTGGTATTTTTTATCAATTATTTTTTTGATAACCTGCCTGGATTTTTTATGGTTGGGGTCGCTAACCCAGTTAAGGGCTACCAAAACATTGGCGTCAAGCAGGCATTTTTTAGCCATAGAGGATTTGGTCATCAAACAATTTAGGACAATAGTCCTTGCCCTGAATAGGGTACATCAGCATATATTGGATCAAATTACTGGTCTTGTTTATTCTTTGCACAAGCTTGGGTAATTCTTGTGTTATTTTTGGCTTAATTTGCTCACGGATAATCTGGGCCATCGAAACACCCTCCTGCTTAGAAAGCAGGCGTAGGTTATAATACAATTCATCTGGCAATTTAATTGGCAACATTTTCATAGTATATACATACTAACAAAAAGGTATATATATGTCAAGTAAAAAATTCAGCCAAAAACTAAAAACCATTCCCCCAAAACCGGGCATCTACTGGTTTAAAAGTAAGGACGGTCAAATTATTTATATCGGCAAGGCTCTTTCCTTAAAACACCGCCTCAAATCCTATTTTGCCAAAAATATCCCTGACCCCAAAACCAAACTAATGCTCAGCCATGCGGCTGACTTCAGCTTTCAGCTTGTCCCTTCCGAATTTGAGGCCCTGCTTATAGAGGCCCAGTTGATCAAGGAGCATCGCCCTAAATACAATATCCAGCTCATGGACAATAAAAGTTACCTTTATATTGCCATCACCAAAAAACCTTTCCGTATTTTTCCCCTGCGCCAGACAGATTTGGCCAGCCACCTCGGAGGTGAAAGGCAAAAACCTTCAACAAGGAATATTAATGGCCTGTTAGATTGGTTTGGCCCTTTTCCGTCCGGCAACGCAGTACACAGCGTACTTAGCACACTAAGAAAGGTTTTCCCCTATTGTTCGGAAAAAAAAGTGCCAAAAAGGCAGTGTTTATATTCCCATTTGGGGCTTTGCCCGGGTTGGCAAAATTTAAATAGTACTGAGTACCGAGACGACATTGGCCAAATCCGCAAGGTACTTGGCAGCAAAAGCAAAATACTTTCAAAAAGACTGGAGAAAAAAATGAAAGCATCAGCAAACAGACAGGATTTTGAATCAGCCCAAAAGTATAAAGAAAAATTATTTTCGCTTGAATATATCACTCAGGCCTGGCGCCATACGCCCGACCTTGAGATAACAGCAACTAACGTCTTGCCCAAGCTACAGCGCCTGCTGGTTAAATACTATAGTTTTGCCCCGACTACCATCCATAAAATTGAAGCTTATGATATTTCCAATCTGGGACACGATATTATCGTCGGATCGATGGTGGCTTTTGTCTCCGGCCAAAAAGACCCTGCTCTCTACCGCAAATTTAAAATTAGATTCTCAACCCCGGGGGTTGCTTCTCGAGGCAACCTCGGGTTATTAAAACAAAATGACCCGGCCGGAATTTACCAAATTGTCAAGCGCCGGCTCAACCACCCCGAGTGGATTTACCCCCAGCTTATTGTCGTAGACGGCGGAAAAAGCCAGCTTGGCGCCGCTTTTACCGCTTTAAAAGAAAAAAGAATGGATAAGGAAATTTGCCTGATGGGACTGACCAAACAAGAAGAAACTATTATTATTCCCCATCCTTTATCAGGAAAAATAAGCTCGTGGACAAAAAAGCAATATTCACCTCGTTCGGAAATACGCCAGCTCCTTCAGCAGATCCGCGACGAGTCCCACCGCTTTGCCCAAAACTATTACAAAACCCTGCACCGCCGAAAGTCTTTCAGTTAGTTAACAGGTTTATACAAAATAGCCCCTGACTTAACCAAATTAGTGACCACTTTTTCTAATTTTGTTTAGTTTTTCCA
>CAYNBK010000060.1:0-5726 GCA_964395485.1 uncultured Pseudomonadales bacterium | reverse complement strand
AATTTTTATATATTATTGGCAAAAAAAATACAAATTTGTTTTGCCAATAATATAATTAGCATTATTCTTAGTATCCTTGCCATCTTTTTTATCCTTTTTATCTACCATTACCCCCATTACCGCGCCTATCAAAACACGCCCCAAGATTATTCTTACTCCGGCTAGGCTTCTTGGTTTGATCCCTGGAATATAAACAATTACTTTATCTCTATCCGCTTTGCCCAGACAGAAAAAAACCTGCTTTTGGAGAATTTTAATACTACTGATGCTAGCCAAAAAACCCTTATTTACCCTTTCTATACAATTTTTGGCAGCCTCTTTCCCAAGATCAACTTCATTCTTCTTTTCCATTTATTGTCGTTGGTTTTCGACCTTATTCTATGTCTTGTTATCTTATTTTGCTCTTATCTTTTTTTGAAAAACTATTATTACTCCCTTTTGGCTTTGGTTTTAATCGGTCTGGGCGGTGGTTTAGGCTGGGCAATAAAAATGTCTGCCGATATTAATATGCCCGGCATCACTTTCTTCAGCTCTTTTCAACGACCGCACGATGCCTTGTCCTCTTGTTTTTACCTCTTATCGCTGTCACTGTTTTATCTTAGCGTAAAAAGGGGGAAACATATTTTAAGCCTTATTTCTCTTTTGTTTTTACTTTTGATTATTCCTTTTTCTCCTTACCGCTTGCTCAGTTATTTTATGATTACTGCCCTGTTTGCCGCGATCAATTACAAAAATACAGCCACCCCGTCCGCCTTCAGGTATATTGCTATTAATCTAATTATTACCCTTCCTCTCGGCCTAGCTTATTATTATCACTTCAGCTCTTCCTCTTATTCCAGCCTTCTTTCCTACCAACCCTCTCCTATCTCGATTTTTTCCCTTATTTTGGGTTGGGCGCCATTACTGCCTATTTTTATCTGGCAGTTAATGAGCAAAAAAAGCCCAGCCATTTACTTTTTATACATCTGGTTTCTTGTCTCTTTTTTGTTAGCCTTACTGCCTTTTGGTCTGGCTAGACTATTTTATGGTTGTTCATATTTTCCCCTGCTTGTCATCAATCTGCTTTTTTTGCAAAAACTGGCCAAAAAAGATTTTGCCAATAGCCTGGCGCTAACGATTATCTTGTTTTTTTTCACTCTCCCGAGCTTTTTTTATATTTATGCCAAAAGGTTGGAGGCGATAAAGGAAAAAAACAGCTGGTATTACTTACCTGAGGAGTTGCAAGATGCCTTTAATTTCCTCGAAAAACAGGAAAAAGACGGTGTTTTGGTACTTGAACCAGTCAATACTTATATCCCAGCTTTTACCGGCAAAAAGGTTTATTTTGGCCACAAAGACCAAACCCCGGGCTACGATGAAAAAACAGCCAAGGCGCTGGCTTTTTATGCTTCTGGACAAAATGAAAATGAGGCTAAAACTTTTTTACAGGAAAACAATAATCAACAGTTCCCTGGGCCTGACTACTCTTTTTTACAAACAGTCTTTAACAATAACAAAGTAGAAATACTCTCACCATAAATTTACCGGCTTATTATTGCAAATAGCATTTTCCTGTCGCTCATAAATCTTAAAACTTCATCCCTCCGCCTATCACCTAGCCCTATATTCTCCCGCACACCGGCCAAGCGCCCACTCCGTCTCTGGCCATTTTGTAGGCAGTAGTCTTAATCGCTTCTTCGGCATTAAACCTCAGATCCGGGCTTGGATCAAGTCCCATGGCTTGTCTGTTAGAACTCCAAGTGCTGGCCAGATACTGGTACATTCCCCCGTACGTGCCATTGACTGCACCGGGGTTAAAACCGGATTCGCATGAGGCCATAGTTTTCATCCTTTTGGCATCCACACCATACTCCACTGCGTACTGGTCAATCATCGCTTGCACAGCTTCAGGGGCCGGACGCTCAGCTATTATACGGCGTACATTTTCGCTGTATTGGTATTTTTCTTCCCTTTCCTCTTTTTCTTTTTCCTCAGCCAGTTTGGCCGTAGCGCTGGCATCTACCACCACCAGGCTCTCCAGTCCGAGAACAGGTTCAGGCTTTGCCTGTATTTCAAGCATGGCAGATACCGTCTCTACCGCTTCGGTTTTAGGCTGTCTTGTCAGCAATGTCAGTATTAAAATATCGGTCAATAAAGATATAATCATAAATTTCCCGCTTTCTTCCCTTCTTGCTTCATTTTTTAGACGAGTAAAAAATGAAAATTTTTATCCATAAAAAAAGCTACACCAAAATATGTGTAGCAATGTCCTATAATATAACACTAACTAGCCAAAAAGTCAAGTTTTTGACAATACATTTTTTAGCTTCTCCTTACTATGTTTACAATCTGTGAGTATACTGCCAATTCGTTTGTGCTATTACTTACTTCTCGATTAAAATCCACTTGTCTTACAACCACCTTACTTTCGCCTGGTAAAAAGCTGGTTGGCACAAAATGGTCTTTTCTAACAATTAAAAAATTAAGAGGCACATCAGCAAATTTATGTGACACCAAGTAATAATTTAAGCCAAGCTCTTCTTGCAAGCGCTTTAATTGTCTGTGTCTTTGTGTGTTTGTTTGATAATGCCTAGCTTTGTCAACATCTCCTGTTCTTTTTTTTGGTATTGGCATACTGCTCATAACAACAACTTCATTATCTACAGTCATTGCTGGAGGAAAAACTCTTAACTCGCCGCCTATATCTTTAAGTACTCTTATTGCTTCTATAAATTGTGCATTATCTTCAACATCGCTCCACAATAAGAAATTATTTGAAACAATTAAATCAAAAACTCCATTTCTCATCGGAGCTCTTTCAGCATCAGTATGTATTAATGGATATTGATCAACAATGGCACTGGTCAATCCCTTGTCGCCTAATTGAATTGCCATTTGTACTTTTGCCCCATGTATCTTGCACTTACCCAACATGCTTTCTATTCTAGACATTACTAATTGCTTTTGAAAATCAGCCGACTTAACTACTCCAAACCGGTGTACCTGAACAGGATATAGTCCTGTAAATAATTCTTTCAAACTAAGATCACCATAACAGATATCTATGCTTCGACAGCTTGCTCCTTGTTCGTTCGCAAACCAGACAAAATCTGCTAATCCTCCTCCCCAATCACATACCTGCTTTCCACAAAGGCTATTTGGATTGATTTGTAAACCTATTAAATATGCTTCGTAATTGCGCAAGGTCACGAGGCGTTCTTGTGAAAAACCTAATAATTTTCCAAGCTCTGGCATAATACAAACTAAAAATTAATAACAGTCCTATAATATATCATTTTTTGGTTTTTTTAACAAATATGTGTTATATTTATTCTTATGAAACTACTAAAAACCTATTTTCACTCCCTCCGCCGTTCTTTTGACCCGTCTTACTATAGAGATATTCTCAAAGCACCTTTATCTTTTTCCCTCAAATTCTTTTTTCTCACCTGCCTTATCTACGGCTTTATCTCAGCCGCCACAGTGAGTACGGCCGTCATGCCGGAGGTAAATAAGTTTGCCGCCAAGCTCAAAGACCAGGCCTATACCCTCTATCCCAAAGATCTGGAAATTACCATCAAAGACAAAAAACTCAGCATCAACCAAGAAGTACCCTATTTTATCCCTATCAATTACAAAGACTGGTTTAACCAGACAGTTCCGGATACAACTATCAACAACCTTATGGTAATAGACACCAATTCTGACAACCCCACCGCCGACATCCGCCAATACCAGACTCTGGCTTTTCTGACGGCAGATTCTCTGGCATTCCGCGGCGAAAATAATGAAATCCGCGTTTTTCCCCTGGACCAGACGGAAATATCAAACGCCAACTTTAATTATTCTATTTATAAACAGGCTCTCGATAAACTTACACCTTACCTAAAATATTTGTCCGGTATTGTTTCCGGCGCCACTGCTATATTTTTCCTGCTATTTTTACCATTAAGCAAACTCTCTTATCTGGCCTTTTTCTCCCTTTTTGCCGTGCTTGTCTCCCGCCTTGTCAAACCCAAGCTCAGCTACCGCCAGTGTTTTCAAATCGGCCTGCATGCCTTTATCCTGCCGACTCTTGTCACTGATCTTTTACATCTTTTAGCCATCAGAATCCCTATCCCTTTTTTCTCCTCAATAATTCTTCTGATTTGGTTTTTACTCATACTTTCCAAACTGGAGCAAAGTAAAATGAAGTCTCCTCCCGCTGTAAAACCCGCTAAATAAATAACTACTTTATTCGTCCTTTTATTCCCTCGTAGGCTAAATAGATTGGTAAATCCCCTCCACCAGCTCCTCTATCTCCGGCAGTAGTTTGTATCTGCTTTCTATCACCGGCCGCTTAAAAACCAAACGCAGTATTTTTCCGCCAGGCTTTATCAGTTTACCTTTTTTTGGCACTCTATCAGTGATGATAAATTCGAATGACTCTTTAATGTCCCAATTGGCAAAACCCGGCCGCAAAAAGCTAAATTTACCCCCTGACAGTTTATATACTCCGGCCGCGACTTCTTTTTCTACCTTTATTGTTTTACCCGTCCGGTTAAAAAGCAAAAGTTGGCTGCAATTTAAAGGACGCAATTCGTCTTTTGTAGTTTTGGCAAAATCAAAAAAATAGGGTATGTCCATGTGCTCCAAAATATCATAAACTTCAAGCGGTACTATCCCCATTTCCATTTGTGCCAAAGAAGAAACCGGCTCCGGGCCCAGATGACGGGGATTGCACTCTGTCGGATAAATCTTTTTTGCTTTATTATCTATCAAAAAGTCCAAACCAAAAACGCCTTTATAGCCCAATAGTTTTAGCTCTCGTCCTATTTTTGTGGCCATTTTTTCTGCCTCCGCCTTTGCCCATTCCGGCATTTTATAAAACCAGTCATGACCGCAAAAAGCTCCGCTTTTATTTTCCCCAACCAAGCTTTTTATGCCTATTGGCCTAGCCCGTAATGCCGACAGCAAAAGCCCATGCCTGGTCAAACAGCAGGTTATTGAAGGCGCCTCGCCTTTTATATAGCGGGCGATACGGGCTTTTTTCAAAAAATATCCTTTTCTTCGGAAAAATGCCAGTTTTTTCTGGAAAAAATCATAGTCTTTTTTTTTATCAAGCAAAAACATGCCGACTCCTCCGCCTTTGGGAAGATCTGCCAGCTGCAGCACTACTGGTTTTTTATATTTTTTTTGCCAGCGCTCCACTATCTTGCTGTCAATCTTGTCAATTTCTACTATTTCACCCGGAACCGGCTCTATTTTGCATTTGGCAAGCAGTTTCGTAAAAAAAGCTTTTTGCTCCAATTTGTCCACCAGACTTCCACTGTTTGCCAAAACCTTAACTCCCAGCTCATCGGCCAGCCGGTCTATTTTCGGGCTGTTGCGGTAAGGCATGATATAGCCTTTTTCTTTTTTTAACAGATTTTGCACTATTGTATTTTCCAGGATAAGATCGGTACTGGTGCTTCCCTCCACTCCGTTGTAGTTCTTTTCCAAACAAATACAGTTCATTTTGCTCTCGATCATGAGCAGTTCCAAGCTGTCGGCCGCGCAAATATTGACAAAGTTAGGCAAAAAAAATCCCGCCACCACGCGGTTATATGCTGATATACCAATGCCAATTACCGTCCGTTTTACAGCAGAGAGTTTTTCCAATATATTGCCGGTATTTCGCCAATTAATAGCCTGTATGGTTATTTGTTTATTGCTATAGTAAGCGCAAATCAAATTTACCACTTTTTGAAAATAATTTGATTTTCGCT
>CAYNBK010000059.1:0-5825 GCA_964395485.1 uncultured Pseudomonadales bacterium | reverse complement strand
AACTAAACCGTTTCTGCTGGAAAGTATGGACTACAATTCTTATGAAGCATCAAATGGGTATTATGAGCATATTTGCGACCCTGATTTTATAAATAAAGTAATTACCAAGACTGGTTGTAACTATTTAATGGACTTAAGCCATGTTCGGACAAGCGCCAAAAATCTGGGCTATGAGCTGGCAAACTATCTGCAAAAGCTGCCGTTGAATAAAGTGGTGGAAATACATTTATCCAGACCTCTTATTAAAAAGAAAATCGCTTTTGACCGACATTTACCGATTACCGATAAGGAGCTAGAAATTTTGCAAAAACTAAGGTCCAAACTACTCCAACTGAAGGCAATTAAGCTGGAAGTATTTGCCGATAAAAAAACAATCATAAATCAGTTAAAACTAATCAAAGCAAGGCTTTAAAAAAGGAGAAATTTATGAATATACTAGATGATGTTAAAGAAATGCAGTTATTAGATAAAAGCAATGTTTATAATTCAATTGTGAATTTGCCTAAACAATGTTTGCATGCTTATTCTGATGTGACGGCAAATAAAGATTTTAAAAGGCAAAGCGGCTTGAAAAATGTAATTATGTCCGGCATGGGTGGTTCCGGCCTGGCCGCTAGAGTGATAAAACCCTTATTTATTGATAGAACAAAATGCCCAATCGAGCTGATCAATTCCTATCATTTGCCTTTTTATGTCGATAAGGACAGCCTTGTCTTGGTTTCCAGTTACTCCGGCAACACTGAAGAAACGCTGAACACCGCTTACGAAGCATTAAAACGAAGGGCCGAAATATTCTCCATTTGTTCCGGGGGGAAATTATACGATTGGTCCAAAAAAAATAGTATTCCTGTATATAAGATTGATCCAAAATATAATGCGTGTGGTCAACCCCGCATAGCTATCGGTTATTCAATTTTTGGTCAGATGACTATGCTTGCCAAAGCGGGCATAGTCGAATTACCTAAAAACAAGGTAAGTGCCATTGCTCAATTTTTGTCGACTACTGGCAGTAATTATGAGAAAGAACTAAATACCAAACAAAACCCGGCCAAACAAATGGCTATATCTTTTTTCCAGTCAACGCCTGTCCTGGTTGGTTCTAATTTAATAGAGGGTGCTTTGCATGTTACTAAAAATCAGTTAAACGAAAACGCTAAAACATTTGCCACAAGTTTTCTTATTCCGGAATTAAACCATCATCTTATGGAAGGACTGCAGTTTCCTGACAGCAATAAGCAAAATCTAAAGTTTTTGTTTTATGAATCTGATTTAAATCAGCCTTCTATCCAAAAAAGATTCAAATTAACTAAAGAGGTGGTAAAAAAGAACAATATAAACTGTTTATCTTTTAAATTAAGGGCAAAGGATAAACTAACTCAGGCTTTTGAAGCAATTCAGTTTGGTGCTTTTTGGCAATATTACCTGACTATGCTTTATGGCATAGACCCGGCTCCTATACCTTGGGTTGATTATTTTAAAAAACACTTGTAATAATTTTTCAGAACAGCTATCATAAACAAGATAGGAAATTTTAGGATTTTAAGTAATGAACTCTGCCCAAAAAAAGAAAACACCTTTCAAAACAAGACTCCTGGTAAAATTTAAAGAAGTAGGCAAACAAGACGTAGCGCTGGTAGGCGGAAAGGGAGCCAACCTGGGAGAGATGGCGCAGGCCGGTTTCCCGGTGCCGGACGGCTTTATCCTCACATCCAACGCATACTATTATTACCTTGATAAAAACAAACTCCGCGGCAGAATAAAACAAGCGCTTTCGGGATTTGACAGACGCCAGCCAACTGAGCTTTTTGCTGCCTCCAAAGCAGTCAAAAAAATAATCCTTGCGGCCGACTTTCCGGATGATTTAGCAAAAAAAGTGTTTGTTTATTATGAAACCCTAGGAGGCAGGCTGAAAAATGTTTATGTGGCTGTACGCTCGTCCGCCACTGCTGAGGACTTGCCCGATGCCAGCTTCGCCGGCCAGCAGGAAACTTTTTTAAACGTAAGGGGAGAGGCCAGCCTAATCAGCAGTATCAAAGAAGCTTATGCTTCACTTTTTACCCCAAGGGCTATTTTTTACCGAGAAGAAAAAGGTTTTGACCACTTTGATATTGGCATTGCTATCCCTGTCCAAAAGATGATTGAATCTGAAATATCAGGCGTAATGTTTACGGTAGACCCGGTAAATAACGATAAAAAACAGCTGGTGATCGAGGCTATATGGGGATTGGGAGAGTATATCGTACAGGGTACTGTAACCCCGGATCAATATCTGGTAGAAAAACAGCAGATGAAAATAGTGCACCGGAGTTTTTCCAGGCAAAAAGTCATGTTGACATTGGGACAGGGAAAAAACATCGAAAAAAAAGTGGCGCTGTCAAAACAAAACAAAAGAAAAATAAGCGACAAGACTGTGCTTGAAATAGCAAAACTGGGCAAAAAAGTACAGCAGCACTATTTTTTCCCCCAAGACATTGAGTGGGCACTCGAAAAGAATAAGCTTTTTTTATTGCAGACAAGGCCAATTACAACCATAAAAGGTGTTGATAAAAAACTTAAAATAAAAGATAGGCAGCTGAATTTGAAACTGCTGGTGAAAGGCGATGGAGCATCCCCGGGAATAGTAAGCGGGTATGCTGTTTTTGTCAAATCGCCAAAAGATATCGGCAAAGTCGAAAAAGGCGATATACTGGTAACATCTATGACATCGCCCGATTTTGTACCGGCGATGAAAAGGGCGGCCGGGATAGTAACCGACCGGGGAGGCCTGACATCTCATGCCGCTATTGTCTCCAGAGAACTTGGAGTGCCGTGCGTAGTCGGGACTAAAAACGGGACCAAACTGATAAAACCCAAAACAGTTGTCACTATAAACGGGAGTACCGGTGAAGTATTTTCCGGAGGAAAAATAGAGGCATTTGTTGAAGATCCGATCGGCACAATGCCGGAAGAAACAAAAGACGCAAAAAGTACAAAAAATCTTTTTGATTTAAAAACAGCTACCAAGGTTTATGTAAATCTGGCCGATCCAGATACGGCAGAACTTATTGCCAAAAAAAATGTAGACGGGGTAGGATTGCTCCGGGCAGAGTTTATCATGGCTCAGATGAAAAAACACCCTAAACAGTTTATCAAAGAAAAAAAACAAAAAGAATATATAGGCAAATTGGCCGATTCTATTGCCGTTTTTTGCCGGGCATTTGAAGAAAGGCCGGTGATCTACCGCTCAGCAGACTTTAAAACCAATGAATACGCCCACCTTATCGGCGGAAGTCAATATGAACCAAAAGAAGAAAATCCGCTTATCGGCTGGCGAGGCGTCCGGCGCTATTTGGATGATGAAGAAGTATTTGAAATGGAGCTCTCAGCTATAAAAACAGTAAGACAAAAAATGGGCCTGAAAAATCTTTGGCTGATGATGCCTTTTGTCCGGACGGTGCAAGACCTGAGAGAAGTAAAAAAATTGGTAGGTGCGAATGGCCTTATCCGAAGCCCGAGCTTTAAATTTTTTATGATGTGCGAAATACCAAGCAATGTAATACTGCTGAAAGATTTTATCAAAGTAGGTATTGACGGCGTCTCTGTCGGCTCCAATGACTTGACGATGCTGACACTGGGAGTAGACCGGGACAGTGAAAGGCTGGGAGCACTTTATAACGAAACCGATCCGGCCGTACAGGCTAGTCTGGAAAAAATCGTAAAAACCTGCAAAAAAAACATGGTTCTTTGCTCTATCTGCGGTGAAGCGCCATCCAACCACCCGGCGATGGTCAAAAAACTGGTTTTATGGGGCATTACCAGCATATCCGTCAGCCCCGATGTAATAGACAAAACCCGATGCCTGGTATTTGAAGCTGAAAAAGATCTTGTTTCCGGCAAAAAATGAAAAAAGTATTTGTAGTCGGCAGTATTACCACCGATCTTCTGTTTAAAGCAGATATACTCGAGAAAAAGGAAGAAAAAGGACGATGGTCCCTGGCTCATGGCGGGAAGTATCTGGTAGACAAGTTTAAAATCCTTCATGGCGGCGGCGGGGCCAACGCGGCTGTTTCCCTGGCAAAACAGGGTTTGGATGTCTGGTTGATGGGAAGACTGGGAAATGATATATTCGGCAAAATGGCGCGTGCAAATTTGAAAAAACATCATATAAAAAACACGGCATTAAAATTTATGAAAAATCCCAGTGCTGTTTCGGCAGTAATAGTAGATAAAAGCGGCGATAAAACTATTTTTAACTACCGCTCTGCGGCCGACGACTTTCATATTAGCCCAAAGGAGCTAAAATTACTTAAAAAGGTAAATTGGCTGGCACTGTTTAGCTGTCCTAAGTGGGAAAAAGAGGAAAAAACAGCTTTTTTGAAAAAAGCACATTTGCTCAAAAAACATGTTTTCTTGTCTTTGCACGGCAGCGAGTATAAAAAAGGAATAAACTACCTGAAGCCTTATTTTAAATATACGAGCATACTGCATTTAAATGCCTATGAACTGGCGGATCTTTTGGGAAAAAATATAAGTGAAGTAAATTTTTATAAAGAGAATGTGTCTCAAATATTAAATATCCCCCTAGTCTTAATATCGCACGATTCAAAAGGCGCATATGCCCACACGGTAAGGGAAATATATTATCAGACTGCCATAAAACCCTCCAGGATACTAGATAGCACCGGAGCAGGCGACGCCTTTGCCTCCGGCTTTTTAGGGCACTTTGCCAAAACCGGAGATATAAGAAAGGCATTGTATTTTGGTGCTAAAAACGGCAGCAGCGTAATCAAACATTATGGCGCACAAGTAGGGCTTTTAAAGTAAAAGATATATAAAAGCCCGAGGTGTCTCGAGTAATCCACCTCGGGGGTGTAAAAAAAGGAGATACAATGAATGTAAAACTGATCGATAAACACTTTATGGGGAAACAGCCCAATATGGCCGACTATGAAAAAACTTATCGCAGTTTTGACTGGAAGCAGATAAACAGCGAAATTGCTTTTTTTGAGGACGGCAGTTTAAATGCCGCCTATAATGCCATTGATAAACATTTGCTGACTCACCGGAAAAACAAAATAGCACTCTACTGGGAAGGTGAAAACGGAGAAGAACTAAAGTTTACTTTTTTGGAGATGGCCGAGTTGACAAACCGTTTTGCCAACCTGCTTAAAAGCCTTAAGGTAAAAAAAGGCGACAGGGTATTTTTATTTTTACCCCGGATTCCGGAGCTTTTTATCTCCTTTTTAGGAACTTTGAAAACCGGTGCTATCTGTGGGACATTGTTTGCCGCTTTTGGCGAACAGGCGCTTTTTGACCGACTGGACAACTCCGATGCATCGGTGCTTGTAACCGACGAAAACCTTTTACCGCGAGTCAAAAAAGTCGAAGATAAACTGCCAAAGCTCAAAAAAATAATACTGGTTGACAGTGAAAACAGGCAGGCATTTTTAGAAGAAAAGGAACTGATAAAAAAGACAGACAGCAAAAAAGAAATTTGGTTTTGGCAGAACATGGCCAAAATGCCGGAAAAATTTAAAGTAGTCCATACCAAAGCAGACTATCCGGCTTTTATGCTCTATACCTCCGGTACCACCGGCAAACCCAAGGGAGTGATCCACTTGCACCGCGCCTGCATACAGGAGCATATTTCGGCCAAATATGCGCTGGACATCACCGATAATGATGTTTACTGGTGCACGGCCGACCCGGGCTGGGTAACGGGTATAGCCTATGAAATACTGGGAAATTGGTCGCTTGGTGCTTCTACCCTCATTCATGCCGGACGTTTTGACCCGGCCAAATGGTATGACCTGATCCAGGAATACGAAGTTAATGTTTGGTATACT
>CAYNBK010000058.1:0-5925 GCA_964395485.1 uncultured Pseudomonadales bacterium | reverse complement strand
TGTGCCAATTCCCTTTCCATTTTTAAGCAAAAAGCCAATTTTAAAAAAGCCGTTATTGATTTTATACTGTATTGCTACAATTTTTGCATTGATTAAGAAAGAAATTTTAGCATAGCAATTTATTTTTGTTTGTCAAAGGAAAGAGAATTGATGATAATTTTATTTATCTTTATCTTTGGTCTTTGTGTTGGTTCTTTTTTAGGGGTGCTTATCTACCGCGAGGCAGTGAAAGAGCCGGGGTCGAAGTGCCAGACTGCCGGAGAAGCAAAGAAAAAGAGAACCAGAGAAGCAAAAAAAGGGATAGGATTAACAAAATACCTTCCCTCCTGGGTTTGGGGCAGAAGCTACTGCGACAATTGTAAAAAGCCCATAGCTTGGCATGACAATATCCCCCTCCTCTCTTATTTTTTATTAAAAGGCCGATGCCGATACTGCAAGAAAAAAATTTCCCTGCAGTATCCTTTGCTCGAGCTTATGACCGGGATAGAATTTGTTTGGGTGTATTTGCTTGTCCGGCAAAACCTCAATTTTTTTTCCCAATTTGAGGGATTTTATTCTTTTATCCTGCTGGTTTTTTGGCTTTTTTTGGGTGCACTAATGCTTATGATCCTCTGGTCAGACTTTAAATACCAGATAATACCAGATTCGGCCATTATGCTGGGGGTGTTTTTGGCACTGGGAAAATACTATTTTACCTATCTTTATACCGGTTATATTGCCTGGAGTTTTATCCCCGCCTCGCTTGGTGCCTTTTTCTTTTTTTTGGCGATTATTCTTATTACCGGAGGCAAAGGGATGGGTTTTGGAGATGCCAAATTAGCCTTTGTAATGGGGTTGCTTCTGGGCTTTCCCGGTATATTGGTAGCTATTTTTTTGGCATTCTTGACAGGCGGTTTGACAGGTGTCATACTGTTATTATCAGGAAAAAAGAAGTTAAAAGAGGCCGTCGCTTTTGGCCCTTTTCTGGTATTTGGTTTTTTTATCGCCCAGTTTTGGGGAAAAAAAATTTTAAATTGGTATTTGGGACTTATATGAAAAAGCATCGTAAATCCGCTTTTACTTTCATCGAAATTATAATGGTGATAGTAATTTTGGGTATTTTATTTGCCTGGATTACGCCCAACTTTATTAACTCTTTAAAAAGCGGACGCGACGGACGCAGAAAAGAAACTGTTTATAACCTCAAGCAGGCCCTGCAGGCTTACTACACTGAATATCAGGTCTTTCCTATCCCCCCGCCGCCGCCTGCTTCTTCACTGGATTGGGGCAATTCATTTGACGGCACAAATGGGGAAGTTTATTTTGAGCATTTACCGGAAAACGCCAGCGGGATTGAATATTATTATGATAGCGACGGGACAGGTTTTACTTTAGAGGCTTGTTTGGAAAGACCTAGCGCAACTGACGATAGCTGTACGGGACTGGTCAGCTGCGGTTCAGGTAAATGCGCCCATGTTACTCAGCAATAGACAGAACTACAACAAAGGAGCTGATATGATTTCTAAAAGAACAAATAGGTTTTTATTAAAGGCCTTTACTCTGCTGGAGCTAATGATAGTGGTGGCAATTATCGGTATACTGACGGCGGTGGGGACTATCGCCTATACCACTATTCAGCAAAAAGGGAGAGACGCCCGGCGCATAGAAGATATGAAAGCCTACCAAAATGCCCAGGAACAGTATTATGTTGAAAATTCTTTCTATGATACCCAGGGCGATTGTTCCGTTCTTGCCTATTTACCCAGCCCTGTATCTGACCCGGGCTCATATACTTATGATTGCAGCGCTAATGAATTTAGCTATGGTTATTGTATGTGTGCACAGCTTGATGACAGCAATAAAGGAAACAGCGATGGTATATCTTGTGATTGCGGCAGCGGGGTTACCTGTAGATTTAAAACTGTCGGAACCGGTTATTATTGCGTGAGTAATTTACAATAAAATATGAGCAAAAACAAAGCTTTTACCTTAATCGAGCTTTTGCTAGTAGTAGCCCTTATTTCCATTTTAACGGCTATTGGCGTGGTTTATTATACCGGGACCACTGTTAAGGCCAGAGACAACAAGCGCAAGGCAGATTTGGAGCTGATCCGTTCAGCCCTGGAAATGTACCGGTCCGAGAACAACGAGTATCCAGCTACTGCCTCATATTCTACCGATATCAGTTCTTACCTGCCCAACGGGGTTCCGACCGAGGCGATAGGTACAAGGCCGGGCTATACTTATATTGTTGCAGCGGGTAATCAATCTTATTGCCTGGAGGTTTGTTTGGAAAAGGATGCGGCAAACAGTACATGCACTCCGTTAAACAATACTTGCAGCAGCAGCGGTGTTGGCAATTCTTTTACAGGGGCAAATCCTTGACATTCTTATGAAATCCCCTGCCCCACTTTATTATTGTAATAAGAAAAAACAACAAAAGCACAAAGGATTTACCTTTATTGAAATACTGATCGCCCTGACAATAATTTCTGTCAGTACTGCCTTGGGATCGTTGTCCATTGCCAATATCCACAAAAAACAAATCACAGAAGAAGCTACCCAGACACTTTTAAGTAATCTGCGTTTGGCCAGGGAAAAAGCCCTTAGCGGCGCCAGGCCTGATGGTTTTTCAGGAGAACTTACAGGATACCGGGTAGTGTTTGAGCCCGCCGCTTATAAGCTGTATTATGTATATATTGATCAACTCGATATAGAACAAACCATCCTTGCTTCTTCTTATGAATTGGGGAATAACAGTTTGGAAATAATCGGTTCACCTCCCGATATAAGCTTTAATACATTGGCTCAAGCGTGTTTGCCCGGCGGTACGACAAGCATACCGGTTAGAAACAATGATGACGGCAATTATACTTGTACTGTGGTGGTAAATTGTACCAATGGAGACATAAAATATGGCGGCTGTACATAAATTAGTAAACAAACAAGCCCATTCGTTAATAGAGGTGCTGGTGTCTTTGGCAATAGTCAGCCTTGTTTTTATCACCTTGAATTTTTTATTGGCAAAATCATTATCGCTTTCCAGCTATTCCCGCGACCGCATCAAAGCCAAAAGAATAATGCAGGATACAATGGAGTATTTCCGCCAGCAGAGGGATGGTGCGGCCAGCTGGCCGGACTTTGTTGATACGGGCACCTGCAGCTTAAATATTCCAACGCCAACACCGGCAGGCGGTTTTTCCATGAAAGTTACTGAGCATAATCTAGATGAAGGAGCAGACAATTGTGAAAACAAAGTAAAAATAGAAGTAGATATAGGCTGGAATAATGACAGTCAAGCCCTAAATGAAAGCACTATTTTTTCCAGAGTAAAATAAATGATGAAAACAAACAAAAAAGGTTTTACCTTAATTGAAATTATAGTCACAATGGCCGTGCTGGCCATTACCTTTACTATGGCAGTGAGCCTGTTCTTAAATATCTATAAAACCAGGGTAAGGACAAGGGCTATAAGTCAGATTAAACAATCCGGCAACTATGCAATTGACTTTGTTGCCCGCAACGTCAGAAATGCAGTCAGCATGACCGAAACAGTGTCCCCCCAAAGTATAAACCTGCTGGATAAAAATGGCGATGCCCATATTATTGATTGTGAAAATGGACTGCAATATGACAATGTAGATTTAACATATGACACTGGTCCGGGAGAAATAAGTATCAGCGCTTGTTACCTTGACTATATGCAGGGAAATAGCCAGCGGCCTCCCTCTTTGTCCTTTGGATTTACTTTGTCCATGTCGTCCATATATGAAGAGGTTTTTTCGGCTAATGTTAGTCTTCGTAATAAAAACACGGATTGACTTTGGAGATAGAAAAAAGCTAAACTGAACATATATATGAACAAAAAAAGCGGTCAAACCATCCTGATAGTTCTTTTGGCTTCCGCCTTAATGCTAACACTGGGTATGAGCTTAATTTCTCAGACAGTGACCGATGTAAATATTAGTACTCAGGAACAAGAGTATAATCGCGCCTTTAATAGCACCGAAGCCGGGATTGAAGAACTGCTCAGCCATGATGATGGTTTGGCGGGGCTGTATAGCGATGTCGGCAATGAGGCTTGTAGGGATGATCCTTCTGCCCCATGCAATCCTTCTCTGGCCGGAGGCAATGAAAATGAGGCAAATTATCGTTTTTTAATGGAAGCCAAAGGAGCAGGCGATGTCTATGAATATCCTGATTTATTGCGACCCGGGGATGCGGCCCAGCTAAATATGGATGGCTATAGCGGGAATGAAATGACTGTTTACTGGACCGGGACAAGCTCCGCCCTAGAGTTGATTTTTGTTTATGATGCATCTGGCACCGTCAGCCTATACAGGATACTGGCAGGTCCACCCTCTGGCTGTATACAAGACGATCAGGCAAACTCTTCATCTTCAGGTTTTTCTCAAGAAAGGAGCTATGATCAGGAATATATTATTAGCAATACTGACTATAACAATATTTTTACCAACCTTAAATATATCCGGGTAAAACCGCTGTGCCAAAATGAAACATATGTGGCTTATGGTGCGGAAGGTGGTTTCACTTTTCCGGCCCAATCTTATTTGGCCCATGTAGAGAGTCGGTCTGGAGAAAATACGGCGGCAGTAGAAGTAGAACAGTCAGCCGAGAAAAGTATGCCCGGCATCTTTGATTATGCTTTATATGCCGGATCAGGCAGTATAGGAAATTAATATATGAGTAATTTTTTTGGATTGGATATCGGTACTTATTCGATAAAAATACTTAAAGCCAGTAAAAAGGCTGATGAATATAAACTGGAGGCTTATGCTCAGGTAAAAACACCCGAGTTGGTAAAGAATGATGACAACAGCGAACGGGCAATGGCAGAAGCAATAAAAAAATGCTTTCAAGAAGCAAAGCCAAAAACCAAGGATGCCAATGTTTGTTTGGAGGAGAGCCAAGTTTATTCGCAGGTAGTAAAATTTCCAGTTTTAAGCGCCAAAGAGCTTGATAATGCCATCCGTTTTGAAGCAGAACAATTTATCCCGGTTCCTTTGGACGAGGTTCAACTGGAGTATCAGGTTCTTCGTCAGCCGCCAAAAGGATCTATGGTAGAAAAAACAGAAGTTCTTGTGATAGCGGCCCAAAAAAAAGCAGTAGAACAGCGGCTTAGGGTATTGAAACTGGCCGGCATTCACCCGGTATCGCTGGAGACTGAGATGCTGGCCAATGTCAGACTCTTTAATAAAGAGCAGGAAAATATTTTGTTTTTGTCTTTAGGACAGGAGAGCAGTAATATTGCCCTGTTTGATAAGGGAAAATTGAAATTTGTCCATGCTTTGTCCGCCTCCGGTAATGCCCTTACCCGTTCATTGGCCAGTCAGTTGTCAATGAGTTTTGAGCAGGCAGAGCAATATAAAGAAGCATATGGTCTAGATTTTAATTTGCTCGAAGGCAAGGTAGCTCAGGTATTACAAGCCATCATTGACGCTTTGTGCCTGGAAATAGATAAAACTATTGCCTATATCAGTAAAAACTATCCAGCTTTTGTTATAAAGCGCTTACTTCTTTCCGGAGGGACAGCCAACTTAAAAGGGCTATCATCCTATTTGGCAAAAAAACTAAATCTTGAAATCGATATAGCCGACCCGTTTTCGTCTTTTAATAAAGAGGATGTCTTGCCCAAAGAGATTATGCAAGCTAAATGCAGTTTTGTTACGGTTGTTGGCTTGGCCATAAAGGATATATAAAAAATGGACTTTAAAGTTGATTTCCTGAAAAAAAAAGATAAAAGGGGCATCGGGCCCAAAAGTATATTTATGTGGTCTTTTGGCACTCTAATAGTTCTTTATATCGCGGTTGTTTTATGTCTGTTTTTTTATAACCTGTATTTGGGAGCCAAAGCTAAAGCCCTGGCTAATGATGTGAGCGGTTTAAGTTCGCAGTTATCGAAACAAAAAGATTTGGAATCCTTGA
>CAYNBK010000057.1:0-5938 GCA_964395485.1 uncultured Pseudomonadales bacterium | reverse complement strand
ATAACTAGTGTTTATGCGAAATATTTTCGTGATTTGGTTCAAATATTGTATATTATATGAAAACATGATAATCTTTAATCATAAACAAAAACTAACTTGATTTTACCTAAATTATATATGCAAAAACAACTAGATCAAACTGATCAAGAACTAAAAATCAGAAATTACAGTCCTAAAACAGCAAAAAGTTATCTTTATGGGTTAAGGAAGTATTTTGCTTTCAAAAAAAATGAGTTTGATAGATTGGACCAAAATAATATCAGAAAATTCCTTTTACGTTGTGAGCAAAAAAGCATTTCTGCCCAAAGCAGAAATTTGTTTTTAGGCGCTATTAAATTCTATTACCAAAACATTGTTCGAACAAACCAAAAAATCGAAATTAAATCAGCTAAAAAACCTAAGGGTCTCCCTATTGTTTTATCTAGAAATGAAATTGAAATGATTTTACAGTCAACGCACAATACAAAACACAGGCTTTTACTATCACTTGCTTATGGCGCTGGGCTTCGGGTCAGTGAAGTTATTATTTTAAAAGTGAATGATATTGACTTCAATGAAATGACTATACACATCAAACAAGCAAAAGGACAAAAGGATAGAATTAGCGTTTTGCCCGAAAAGCTGATAGACAATCTAAAGAATTTACTTGCAGGCAAAACAAATAATGATTTTGTTTTCGCTAGCGAACGGGGCGGAAAACTAACTACCAGAACCGCCCAAAAAGTGTTTGCTAATTCTTTAAAAAAAGCTGGAATAAAAAAAGAGGCAACTTTTCACAGCTTGCGACACAGCTTTGCCACCCACTTGCTGGAAAACGGGGTCGATGTTCGCTATGTACAAGAACTGTTAGGCCACGCTAATATAAGAACAACCCAACTCTACACCCAAGTCACCAATCCCAAACTTAAACATATTAAAAGCCCATTATGAAAATCGACATTCTTACTCTTTTCCCCAAAATGTTTAGCGGTCCTTTTGACGAGTCTATCGTCAAGCGGGCGGTGGACAAAAAAATAGTACAGATAAATATTCACAACCTGCGCGACTGGGACACGGATAAAAGAAAAACTGTCGATGACCGTCCCTATGGCGGCGGAAAAGGAATGATACTGAAAGTTGACGTTATCGATCGGGCTATTCAAAATCTTAAATCTAAAATCTTAAATCTAAAATCTAAAACCATCTTACTTACTCCCCAGGGCAAAACTTTTAACCAAACAGCGGCTGATAAACTCGCCAAATTAGACCACTTTATCCTCATCTGCGGACATTATGAAGGTTTTGACGAAAGGGTGCGGAAACTGATAGACTTGGAGGTTTCCATCGGCAACTATGTACTGACCGGCGGGGAACTACCGGCTATGGTATTGACAGACACTATCGTCCGCTTACTGCCCGGGGTCTTATCCTCCGAAGCTACTACCAGCGAGTCTTTCTCCTCCCTTAACAATCTAAAACTCTCAAAACCCTGCCTGCCGGCAGGCAAGTCTCAGACTCTATTCTTCGACTTTCCCCAATACACCCGTCCGGAAGTTTACAAGAATATGAAAGTCCCAAAAACACTGCTTTCCGGAGATCACAAAAAAATAGAAAAGTGGCGGAAAAATAAACAAAAAAAGTTAGAAATTTCTTGTTGAAATTTGTTTCTCTCTCCCTATTGTACTCTTTTCCCCGTGCCCCGGCAGTAAAACCATATCGTCCGGCAGTTTAAAAATCTTGTCTTTGATTGACTTTAATAAAAGTTCTTCATC
This sequence comes from uncultured Pseudomonadales bacterium, assembly GCA_964395485.1. GTDB lineage: Bacteria > Patescibacteriota > Microgenomatia > UBA1400 > CAYNBK01 > CAYNBK01. The sequence continues at coordinate 4,187 of CAYNBK010000057.1, read as the reverse complement.
CCCTTCGGCCAAATCCGTCCGGCCGACAGCCCCATCGGCAAAGATCGTATCCCCGCAAAAAAGCAAATTGTCTTTTTGGCTGTAAAAACAAACCCCGCCCGGTGTATGCCCCGGCGTTTCCAAGATCCGCACATACTGCCCGCCAAATTTTATTTTCTCTCCCTCATGAAAATATGAGTCGGCTAAGGGCGGCGGCCCCGGGTGAAAAAGGCAGAAATACCGACAGCTAGACCGCATTTTTGAAAGGATTACTTCCTCCCTTTCATCCATCAGCATTGGTATAGAAAAAATTGTCTTTAGCTCATTGACCGCCAAAATATGGTCAAAATGGGCGTGGGTCAAAATAATTCTTACGGGGTTTAGTTCCAAATCTTCTATTTTGTGTATAATAAAATCCGCATCATCACCCGGATCGATAATCAAACAGTCAAAACTCCCCATATCCCATAGCAGATAACAATTCGTTGCCAGCTGTCCCACCGGGAGGATTTCATATTGCATTGCAGAATCTATTTTATAGCTTTTTTGACAGGAGTTTTGGTTTTTTCTTTTTTGGGGCTTTCTGGTTTCTTATTTTGGCAGTCAACGCCCACACATCTTTTACTATCTTTTATCTCGTTTCCTACTTTTTTAAACTCAGAGCGCAGTTTTTCTTTTAATAGTTTTCCCTTCTTCGTGCCATAAAAAAAGAAAGCCGCTACCCCGGCCAAAGCACCGGCCAAAAAGCCATTAACAAAACCAGCGTTTCCCGGCACTTCCATCTTTAAACTGTCTTTTGCTTCGTCAAAATTAATCTTTTTCTTCATTTACTTTTTTTAAAACGCGGCTCAGTATCCCTATTAGTCCCGCGCCTTTTTTTACTCCGCTGACAAAACCTGAAATTTCTTCGCTTGTATCGGCGATTGTGCCGGTTACTTTGCCTGTATCATCGATAATTTTATTCATTTTTATGATTGACTGCCTCATTTCTTTCAGAATAAGAAAAAACTCGATACCAATAATAACAAGCACTACCGTTAAACTGCTTAAAACTACCGCTATCAGTATTTGCATGGCATCTATCATAATTTAAATATATGATTTATTGAGCCCCACTGTCAAGCTCAATTATAATAATTTTTTCACTTTCTTTTTTCCGCCGGTCTACGGCTTTTACTTCTATAGTATTTTTTCCCGGCCTAAGTTCTACTTTTTTACTAAACTTTTTCCCCTCCAAAATTACCAGTTCTCCATTTACACTTATTACTGCCTCACGGTTTACCCTGCCCTTTATCATAAGTTCTTTTTCATTAACTTTGGCTGGTAATTCATCTAAATTTATTTTCGGCGGTAAAAAAATAGTCCTCAGCTGAAAAAACAAAAAAACTAAAATTAGAAAAATAAAAACGCCCAAACTAATAAAGGAAAAGGTTTTAGGATTAAAACCAAAACCTTCCCTGCCTACTTCCTCGGAAAACTCCTTGGGGATAATAAGGCCTTTTATATTTTCTATATAATCTCTCCTGAAAACTGCCAATATCCGACCTGAATCAAGACCTAAAATCTCAGCATAGTTTTTTAAAAATCCTTTGGAAAAAGTAGCCGGAGGAAGCTTGGAAAAATCATCCGCTTCAATTCTTTTTAAGGCAAAAATCGGTATTTTGCTAAGCTTGTGGATTTCTACCAATGATCTGCCTTGTTTTTTACGCTCTTCCAGTAATATTTGACCTACGCTTTTCATTTTTATTCACCCATTGCCTGACTAGCCAAAAACTCATCGGCATTTTTTGCCAACACCTCTCTTGGCTTTGAACCTTCGGCCGCCGAAACCAAACCGGATTCGTGCAGTTGGTCCAATATCCTAGCCGCTCGGGCATAACCGACCGAAAGCTTGCGCTGCAGTAAAGAGGCTGAAGCCCGATCGTACTGGCAAACAATCCGTACGGCTTCTTCAAACAAATTATCTTCCTCCTGGGCTTGTCCTCTGGCTGCTGCGCCTTTTTTCAACTGCGGCTTATATTTATTTGTCACTTCTTCTGTATATTGAGGGTCAAAGCCGCTTTGTTTCAAGTATTCTATCATTGCCTGTATTTCTATATCAGAGACATAAGTGCCTTGAATGCGGGATGGTTTAGATTGATCGGGAGGAATATACAGCATATCTCCTCTGCCAAGTAATTTTTCCGCCCCGGGCTGGTCAATAATAACTCTGGAGTCTACCATTGAAGAAACATTAAATGCAATTCTGGAGGGAATATTAGCTTTAATAAGACCCGTTATCACGTCAACCGAAGGGCGCTGGGTGGCCACTATCAAATGAATGCCTGTCGCTCTGGCCATTTGGGCAATCCTGGTGATTGTGTCTTCAACCTCTGATGGAGCAAAAAGCATAACATCGGCCAATTCGTCTATTATAATCACAATATAGGGCATCGCCTGAAAACCGGCAGATTCGTTGTATCCGGCGATATTGCGTACTTTAGTCTCAGCAAAAAGCTTATATCGGTGCTCCATTTCATTGCTGGCCCATTTTAAGGCCGATATCACTTTATCCGGCTCTACTATCACCGGTGTCAATAAATGGGGAATGCCATTATAAAGACTCAGTTCCACTCTTTTCGGGTCTACCATAATAAATTTAACCTCCTCTGGTGTAGCCCGAAAAAGCAAGCTAGCAATAAAAGAATTAATGCAAACCGACTTGCCCGAACCGGTAGCTCCGGCGATTAATATATGCGGCATACGGCTGATGTCGGCAATAAGCGGTTTCCCGGAAACATCAAGTCCCAAAGCCACCAAAAGTTTGTCTTTACTCTTTTTCATCTCCGATGAGTTCAAAATTTCTTTCAAAGTAACAAACTCCAGGGAGCGGTTGGGGATTTCAATCCCGACCATTTTTTTTCCGGGAATTGGAGCTTCTATCCTTATCTGCCCTGTAGGAGCGGCTAGAGCTAAGGCTAAATCATTGCTTAAGGCCGTTATTTTGGAAAGCTTTGTTCCCAAAGATATTTCCAGTGCATACTGGGTGACGGCCGGTCCACAGTTTACTTCTACCACTCTGGCGCTGATACCAAAACTTTCCAGTGTTTTTTCGATAATATCGGCGTTTTGCTTTATATCTCCTCTGTCTGCTTTTCCGCCAGATTCGTCAGACAGCAAAGATAAGGGCGGATAGCGCCAAATCTGACTGCTTTTCCCCGGCACAGTGGCTGATATATTTAAATTTGTTTTTTCCGTAGCTGAGTCTTTGTTGTTTTTACTGTCTCCCCTTATAAGCTGCCTGTTTTTATCTGTACCGGTTATTTTCAATTGTTTTTCTCCCATCGGCGACAAAACTGTCTTATTTCCCATAGAGGGTGCTTTTATTTTTTTCAGCTGGCCAAAAACGCCCTGAATAAAAAGTAAAACCTCCTCTAGGGATGTCTCAAATAAAATAACCAACGCAATAAAACCAATTCCTAAAAAAATTATTATCGCGCCAAGTGTGCTTATCGAAAGTGAAACCGTTTCAAACAAATTAAAACCAAGGTCTCCCGAGCGGAAAAGTCCGCTAATGCCAAGTATCAAAAGAAAAGTCCCCAAAGCTACATTTGGCCTTGCTATTCTTATTTTTAATCGCGTCAGCATCAAAGCCAGACTGACAAGCAAAAAAGGCAGTAAAATAGTCACCCAGCCGAAATTTAAAACTAAAAAGCGGTTTAAAGCCAAAAGTATACTCCCAGCCTGAGCAAAAGATAATATTATCAAACCGGCAGTCAAAAATAACAAAGTAGAAGAAACCGAATAGACGGTTTCTTTTTTAAGATTAAGTTTAAACGGGTCTTTTCGCCTTCCGCGGCGGCGTCCTTTTTTTCTAACCATAGTATTTCTTATTTTAGTCTAAAAAGAAGAAGATGTTAATACTGTTTATAAAATTTAGGCAAACATTATCCATTCCGGCTTAAATATAAGAAGCAATCCAATAAGCAATATAACTACTCCACCGACAAAATTTGACCATCGGCTGAACTTGGATGATATGCCTATGGTATGCCAGCTTTTAACCGCAATAATAAATACTACCAAATCATCCAGCGTAAATATAAAAATATAAAGCAATAAATACAAATAATAAACTAAAGGCGGCAGTTTGGCCAAAGACAAAACCTGCGTATAAATAGCAGGTAGTCCTGCCGAACATACCAACTCCAACAGATTAACAGAAATCG
>CAYNBK010000056.1:0-6091 GCA_964395485.1 uncultured Pseudomonadales bacterium | reverse complement strand
GGGAAAAACTGTCTGTAGGTTTTTGGAATGAAGCTGTCGGTAAAGAAGTATGGTTTTTATTTAAAGAGAAAGACAACAAAATTTCAGAATATATACTAGATCAGAAAAATAAGCCTATAATTGCAAAAAAGTGTTCAGAAATGAATAATGATCCGCTTGAAAAAACAAATAACATTTGGCTTTATTTGGCAGCAAATGATTGGTATAAGGATTGGATTATTCAAGAAGAAGAGGGGTTTATGGTAGATTCAGACTTTTTAAACGGTTTGGATATTATGGCAGCTAAACAAGCAATCATGGATTATTTTGAAAAAAAAGGCTGGGGGAAGCGGGCTAATTCTTATCATCTGCGCGATTGGTGCATTTCCCGCCAGCGCTACTGGGGCCCGCCGATACCGATGGTTTATTGTGAGGCCTGTGCGAAAAAGGGTGTATTTTTCCAGCAGGGTCAGTCCCTGCTAGCAGGGACTGACCCTGCTATGGCTGGATGGTGGCCGGTGCCGGAAAAAGACTTGCCGGTTTTACTGCCGGATATTGATGATTATTTGCCAGATGGCTCCGGCAAAGCGCCTTTAGCCCGCCACCCGGAGTTTTATCAAACTACCTGTCCGCACTGCGGCGGTCCGGCCCAGCGCGAAACCGACGTTTCCGACACCTTCCTGGACTCCAGCTGGTATTTTCTGCGCTATCCTTCCGTTGGCTTGAAACCCCGGGGGTTGCACTTGGCTGAAAGCCAAGTTGGATCCCCCGGGGTTAATGCCGAAAGTTCTCCTTGGGATCCCCAAATTACCCGGCGCTGGCTTCCGGTAGATAAATATATCGGCGGGGCAGAGCACAGCGTACTGCACTTGCTTTATTCCCGCTTTATCACCATGGCCATGTACGATCTGGGTTATTTGGATTTTTCCGCCAAAGGCGGACTAGCGGATGAACCATTTACTTCTTTTTATGCTCATGGCCTTATTATCAAAGACGGCCAGAAAATGAGCAAAAGCAAAGGCAATGTGGTTAACCCGGACGATTATATAGCCAAATACGGAGCCGATGCCCTGCGCTGTTATTTGATGTTTTTAGGCCCGCTGTCCCAGGGCGGGGACTTCCGCGACTCCGGCATGCGGGGGATGAAAAAATTTCTCGATCGTGTCTGGCAGCTGGTGACAAAAGTTTCAATGGCTAAAACCCCAGGGGTTGCCCGCAGGGAATCCCCTGGGGTTAATGCCGACAAAACAGCTGTTAGTGCCGACAGCCCACTTTTTCACCGCCACCGTACTATAAAAAGAGTAACAGAAGGCATCAAAAGGTATAAATATAATACATCAATTGCCGCCCTCATGGAGTATGTTAACTTTCTTGAAAACAAAACGAGGAAAACCGAAAATGGTATAAAACCCCGGGGGTTGCACCCGGCTGAAAGCCAAGTTGAATCCCCCGGGGTTAGTGCCGACAGCGCATTAATTTCATTTGCCGACATCCAAACCCTTCTTCTTTTACTGGCCCCCTTTGCGCCGTATTTAACGGAGGAACTTTGGCAGAATGTTTGGCAGAAAAACCCTGCCAACATTCAATCGACTAAACTATTAAACTTTGATACCCTTAAACCTTTTTTATCTATCCATACCCAGCCCTGGCCGGCTTACGACGAAAAATACCTAAAGCAGGATGAAATAGAAATTGTTATTCAGATAAATGGCAAAAAGCGCTCTGCCATACAAGTCGGCAGTCAAGATGTAAATGATAAAGAAAAAATCATATCCCTGGCCAAAAAGTCCTCCAAAATCCAGGCATACATAAAAGGACAGACCATTAAAAGGGAAATCTATATTCCCGGCAAGCTGGTAAATTTAGTAGTTTGAAGTTTCATCGTTTAGGCAAGCAATGTCATGTTATAATCAGTTTATGACTACAGAAGAATACCTTAAACATTGGCAAATAACTGCCAGCGAAGACTTGCAAACTGCAAAAAGCCTATTTAAGCTCAAGCGTTTTCATCATTGTCTGTTTTTCTGCCACTTGGCTTTAGAAAAAATCATAAAAGGACTGGTTTACAAAAATACTAAAAAACATGCCTTACCGATTCATAATTTGCTTAAGCTGTCCCAGCAGGCAAAAATTCAAATTGATGATGTTAGGCAAAAAGAACTTGAAGAGATTTCTACCTGGAATATTCAGGCCAGGTATGATGATATTAAAAGAGAATTCTATAAAAAAGCAAGCAATGAGTTTGCCAAGTTATGGCTTGTAAAAGTAGAAAGCTTATATTTATGGTTCAAAAAACAATACTAACAGATAAGCCCGAAAAGTTAGCCCTCCGTTACCGGGAGTTACTTTTAAAAAGGGGGATTCCGGTTGAAAAAATTATTATTTTCGGATCTTACGCTAAAAAAACACCCAAACCCTGGAGCGATTTGGATCTTTGCGTGGTATCAAAATCTTTTGGCAAAAACAGTTATGACGAAACAGTCAAGTTAAAATTGTTAACAACAGGCATTGATACGATGATAGAACCCCATCCATACCATCCGAGGGACTTAGCCAGCCCCTGGGATCCTTTAGCCGCCGAAATCAAGAAACACGGACGTATTGTTAAGTAGATAAGATCGTCACCTTGGCCAAAAAATCCTCCAAAATTCAAAAATACCTGCCTGGTAAAACCATTAAGCTCACCATCTTTATTCCCATGAACTTGGGTAGGGGGGAGCAAGCAAAACACGCTAAAAAGCTTGATGCGTTTGGCCGGAAGTTTCCGGTTTCTGATAAATTTTTCTGATATCTTCTAATAAAAAACCATATTCATTCGGATATAAATCGGCCAATTCTTGGAATATTTTATAATAGTTATTTGTATTATTGGCCCATATTTTTGTATTGTTGTTTGCCGCTCCGGCATGGTAATAAGAACGGAGTAGTTTAATATTTAAACCCCCTTTTTCGTCATATAAATCTATTTCACCGTTTAGTCCGGAGTAACCTGTACGCATTCTTATAGCGTATAACAAAGAGGTAACGCCGCCATATTGTTCTCTGGGCCAATCATGCATATATGACTCGTTCCAATGCATGCCCAGGCGAGTGATGCTGTCAACATTGATCATGTCTCCATATAAGGGTGTACTCCCGGGGTAATAAAAGAGAATGTCTCCATAGTCATCAGTACCCATTCGATAATCAGATTCGTAATAGTCGTCTAACGCTTGTTGGTATAGTAAGCCCTGTACCAAGAATTCTCCGGCATGAGCATTATATGGAAATGGTTTGCCGGATACAGTATGGGATTGAGTAGTAAATGAAGATTCTTGACCGGATATTGCCGTCATTAGAGCAATATTTGGTATGTCTTTACCGTAATGTGTTCTATTGAAAGCCATCAGGTCGTATTTATTAGTGTTGCTTTTTATTGGCATATTGTTGATTATTTTGATCAGTTCTTCCCCTTTTTCACTTATTGGATCAATAGTTAAATTATAATTTATTTGTTCGTCTCTTAAATAAGACACTAAATTATTGGCTAAATTTAGGGCTGCTTCAGCTGATTTTTTTGAACCCAAGCGCTTAGTTAACCACTCGGTGGCAGACTCACCTTCATATCCAGACGGATCTTTGATATTGATCGGATTTCCTCCAGTATAAGAATAGCGGTTTGGCCCAAACTTGCTGTCTGCCTGAACAAACTGACCGATGACTGGACTATAATACCTGGCATTGTAATAGTAGAGTCCTGTTTGGCCAGTATCGGAAATTTGAGAGGTGTATTGTCTTTCTGTGGTACTCTGACTCTCCTGCTCCTTGGCTCTTGTTTCACCATATGGATAGTAGTTTTGCTCACTGACTACACCTCCTTGTTCATTAGTCACCATGGCAGTAGAGCCCAGATGGTCAGAGTGGATAAAGTACAGTTTTTATGCTCCGAGTACCGGAACAGGGAAGAGCAATTTACCGGCAATTAGCATTGTTAATAATAGCAGATATCGCTTCATAAGTATAGTAAGCGCAAATCAAATTTACCACTTTTTGAAAATAATTTGATTTTCGCTTAGTATGCTAATCTGCTTGCAGATTAGTTTATTTAAATACAAATTCAATTTTTATATATTATTGGCAAAAAAAATACAAATTTGTTTTGCCAATAATATAGGTGTATTTATTTTGTGTCAAGTTCCACTTTTACTAAACCGAAAAATATATTTTTAAAGAAACTGTTTGGTATAATCCCAGGGTGATTTTAACCCTATACTTGTATGCCTTCTTTTGTAATTGTAGTATTTTATCTTTTCTTTGACAAACTTTTCCAGTTTTTCAAATGTTTCAATTTCAGCAATTTCATCAGCCCATTCTTGTTTAAATCTGCCGAAAAATGATTCCTGTCCGGCATTATGTGTTGGTGTTCCGGGATTGGAATATGACAAGGTAAAAAAGTTTAGGGCTTTTTGAACATAGCTGTGGCTGGTATACTGACTTCCTCTGTCCTGATGAACAATAATCTTTTTTATTTTATCTTTGTCTTTTTTTGCTTTTGTCATCTTTTTTATTGTCTCTTCAGTCATTTTTAAAGATTGTATGGCTGTTTGTTTTTTCATGTTCATGCTTAAGTTCCATCCGTACACCATTTGTCCTAAAGCGTCTTTATGGACACACCAGTAAGCTGTACCGCCTTTAAACTTAAGGTTGGTAATATCACTTGTTACCGCCTGAAAAGGAGCGGTGATATCAGTCCGGATCAGCAGGTTAGCTCTGTTGGCAAGGGTAATAAGGATTTTTTTAATCATGTTTGGCTTTTTTGCTTTTACTTTTCTTTTTATGTCAAGGCTCCATAGTTTTAATAGTTTTCCCAGCGCATGTTTGCCAATAATAATATTGTATTTTTCCAAAAGCTCTTTTTTTATCCTTACTATACCGTAAGACCCGTTATTCTTGATTATCTCTCTTATGTATTTTTTAAGGTGCAAGTACTTATCTTCAAAGTTTTGTTTCGGATTTTTAGCGGCATAGTATGTTGCTTTGCTTATTCCGGTCAGCTGACAAATCCGGTTAACCCCAAACTGACCTTTTTTCACCATGCCTCTGGTGAAACATACTATCTGCCACTTTGGGATGAATAAAAATCTGCAAAATTTTTAATAAGGTTAAGTTCGATTTCTTTTTTTCCAAGCAGCTGCTCCATCTGAGCAATCTTTTTTTTAAGCTTTGTCATGTTTGCATCTGGCGTGTTTTCAAAAAAGATATATCCTTGTTTAAGAAAATCTTATCTCCATTTGGAAAGCAGATTGGTTCCAAAACCATAGCTTCTTGCCACTTCGGCAACATTATCTTTTTGTAATGATTCAACTACCCGGTCAAATTTAAATTTGGCAGTATATTTTTGTCTCTGCATTTGGAATACTCCTTTTTTAAAAATTTATTTTTATATTTTTGAGTATACCAAAAGTTCTTTAGTTTGTGGTTTAGTATAGCAGGGGTTGATCAGGCGATAGGTTCACCATTAAGAAAGCCTAAAAAGAAGCCTTGGGGGGGGGTCTGTTTTATAAAAGACATAGGCATTATACAATCTAGGATTTCACCCCTTTTTCGCTGCCCATTCAACAGGAATATCCAATTCTTTACGAGTTGCTGGTCGAATTTGAAAATCCATGTCTTGATTATACTACTCAGTCAGCGTGTAAAAAATATCGTGAATTAAATGGTGAGGTAGTTTAGTTGCTCATGAACTTTGCTGATAAAAACTTCTGCGTTTCCTGGTAAGTCAGCTCTGGGTATTCGATCTCGTTGATCCAGTCTACCTTTCGATACGAGTCCCATGATTCGAGCCAGTTGGCACTTAATATAACTTAATTTAACTCTTGACAAATTCACACTGTATTTATAAAATATGTACAATGCTTAAGTTGGATAAATATAAAGGTTTCCAGTGGGATAAAGGGAATATTGATAAAAGCTATCAGAAGCATGGTATTACTCCAAATGAGACAGAAGAGTCTTTTTTAGATGAAAAAGCGATAATCTTAAAAGATGTTAAGCATTCTAAGAGAGAAAAAAGATACTCATTAATAGGAAAAACTATAGACGGAAAGACGCTATTTGTAGTTTTTGCTTTTAG
>CAYNBK010000055.1:0-6092 GCA_964395485.1 uncultured Pseudomonadales bacterium | reverse complement strand
ACACGGCAAAAACCTTAAGAACCGCCCTTTAATGCCTATTTTATTTTTTGTTTTTAACAACACTGCCAACCCAAAATACAAAACGATAAGCAAACTAAAAGGCATTACAATTAAATTGTGAGTTAGCATTAAAGCCCCATAAAACAACCCGGCCAACAAAATATCTTTAGTTTTTTTATCATTTAAATACTTTTCCAAAAACAACAATATCAAAGGTAGCCAAACAAAGGCAAAAGCCTCAGCCAATGCTCCCCTTACATAAACATCTACCGCTCTATATGTAGCCAATATATATAGCAAAGATCCGATAAAACTAGCTATCACGCTGTATTTATTTCTAGCCCAAGCATACATTGCTACCGCTGATAAAAATAATGATAGTCCATAAACAATTTTTGTAGAGTCAAGAAAACTAAATCCAACTAAATGCCATATTTCCCCAAAATAATATGAAAGCGGTGGATAAAAATTAAATAATGGATATCCAAAACCAAAACCAAGATCACGAACCCATCTAACCGGAAATTGACCTGCCATCAAAGCCTGGTGTAACTCATACAATCTGCCAACCGACTGGTTGTCATGAATATTAAAAAACCCTGTATGAAAAAACGGCCAGCACAAAAACAAACAAATAAGGGTAATTAATCCGAGAGCCAAAATATCATTTTTTTTCATAAAATCTTTTTGCATATGCATTTTTACCAAACACCACTAAAAGAATAAAAAAACTTACAAGAGTTATTATATTAGAAATTATTCTGATTGTCGTATTTTGGAACAAAACCGTTACCTCGCTATCACTCCTCTCGCCAACCGGTGCCAATTCAAAATCAATCAAACCATTATCATTATAATGGGCTTTTTTACCGTTTACAGTCCAACCAGGAAAATATACTTTATTCAAAACTACTTTAATCTCATCTTTATTATCAACAGATAATACTATTATATTTTCTTTCTGTTCAATTATTCTATAATTTTCTTCTACCTGGATACCATTTTTATCATAAAAAAACGCTAAATTTTCTACTCTTTGCCCCATTGGTTCTTTTACCCAAATAGGCAAAAACTCATTTTTTGTTGTTGTAGTTCCGTCGTTGGTTAGATAGTATTCATCCGGATAGAAACTTCTTTCTGGCTTTACAAACTTTACCACATTTATAATCTGCCAGACAAAAAAAACCACCAAAACTAGCTTTGGGGCATTTGCTTGCCTAAAACAATAGGCTACTACAAAAGATGAACAAAAAACTACCAAAGCCAATATCCTCCATGGAAATTGAACAATACTTTCCAAATGAGAAATATTCCATAATGCTTTACTTACTCCACTGTTAAAAGTTAAAAGTATCAAAACCACCGAAGCTAAAGCAAAAAACCAAGCATTATAATTTTTGCTTTTTCTTTTTATTAGATACCAAAAACCAATCAATAAAAAAGGCGGTATAAAAAATCCTAAATTTATCCTGCCATTAAAAAGCTCTTTCCAGTTTAAAAAATAGTTATTAAAATCACTGACAGGAAGTAAAGCTGAATACGTAAAATTTCTCTCCATTATCGCCGGAAACCAGAAAAAAGCAGACAGACCTAAGCCTAAAATCAATGATAATCCCACCCGAAAAAGATATTCTTTACTATGATAAAAATTCAAAATTAAAAAGCCAACAAACAATAAAACAAACAATAAAGACAAAGTATTATGAGACAAAATTAGCATCGCCAGACTTACTGCTAAGCCAATTATATAAAAACTATCTTTATTATTTCTTAAACTTATTGCAAAATAAAATACCAAAGGTGCCAAAGCCATAGCTAAAACCTCTCCCACTGATGCCCGTACAAATACCTGCTGCCAACGGTAGTTTGCCAAAACGTAAAAAAGCGCCCCAGCAAGAGCCGGTTCAAATGCAAAAAATAAGCTTAAAAATAAAAAACAAGTAAAAAAAGAAGCCAGCACTGCTGAAAGCAATATTATTTTGAAACTACTTACCAAGCCTACCCCAAAAATATGAATAAAAGCCCCCAGGTATAAATAAAGCGGATACAAAAAGTTAAACACCGGATAACCAAAGCCATGATTAAGACTGCCTGACCATCGTAAGGGAAGCTGTCCTTCTCCAAGAGCCTTCCAGGCCGCTCCCATTCGGATCAAAAGGTGTGAACCGTCATCACTTATAAAACAACCTTTTTGCAAAAGACCACTATAAAGCCCGCTTATTAAAATTGTTAATAAAATCAGAGTTAAATATTTAAACTTTTTTTTCATAAGGAAAAAAGGACATATAACATAAAACTAGCAATGAACCGGCTGCAGCTACCAAATACCATTCAAAATAGTTCGGAAAAAAAGCAAACTCAACCTCATGCTCTCCGGCTGGCAGCAAAACCGCCCTAAAAACAAAATTTGCCTGGTATATTTTGTTTTCTTTTCCGTCTACTTTAACCTTCCAACCCGGATAATAAACATCTCCCAGCCAAAGAACAGCGCTTTTTGTAGCATTTGTAGAAATTTTTAAGTTATCTGCGCTCAACTCAACCACCTTAAGCTCGGACTTTTCTAAATCACCTTGTTGGAACCAGAAAGGAGTCTCTTCTTCCAATAAAACAGTTTTATCTGGTTGAAAATCTGGATCAAACAAGCTACTTAATAATTTTTTGTCATTATCTATATATTCAGTGCTTCCAATTAAGCTCACCCTGGACAGATAATGGCTATTTTCATATATCTGGTTGGCATCTTTTTCCCATACTTTTTTGTATATTTGATTATCAAAAAGTGTATTTTGTTTTCCAATTAAATTCGGATTAAGCTCTCTAAAGGTTAAATACTTCACTGCCAACAAATTAAGTAAACGCTGCTCTTTTTGCCCATCTATAGTCAGTGGCAACTCTACGTCAGATCTGCTTATATTTTCAGTTAGTTCCCCTGTTTTTACAAAATTTACCAGCATACCATAGCGCTTGGGGAAAAGCGGATCATATCCCTCCGGAGAATTAAGTTCAAAATAAGTAGCAAAATTATTAGAAATTCTGGCGTTATTTGTTCCGGCAAACCGCTCTCTTCCCGAATTTTGTTTAAGAAAATTTACTATTTCAGTTTCAGGAAATATAAATTTTGATTCAGAAAATGGTTCAAACTTATTAAAAGCATACCAATACTCTCCCAAGGCTAACACTAAACACAAAAAAACTAAAACTTTTCCTATTTTTTTAGAAAGTTTTAATATTAAAAATGTTATAAAAAAAGTTAAACCATAAATAACAACTGGCAATATTAAATTTCTTTTAACTACCACCAGATTTGCTTCAGAAATCCAGGAAGGATTAAATAAGTAAAAATAAGTTAAAATAAAAAAATACACAACCGCCAAAGGTATTGCAAAAATTATCTTTTTCTTTTTAGCAGAAATAAAATTATCAAATCCTATGGCCGCCAAAACCGCCATAGCAAACTGAAAAAGCATTAAAATTCTACTCGGATCGCTGCTCGATAATAATGGTAGATGAGATTTTTGTACCATGAAAGAAGTTGGATTTGGGGTTGCCATTAGTGCACATACTAATACTACAGCTATAAAAAATACTAACTGCCTTCGCCTTTTTTTTAACAAAAAAATAAACGGCAAAAAAAACATAGCTACCACCCCTATATAAGTATTAAAAGTACCCTCTTTACCCCAAAAATTCCCTGCTCCTTCATTGCCAAAAAAATCCGGCACTAACTGTGCAATAAAATATTTATAGGGCATTAAATAGTTATAATATTTATCCAAATTGGCAATCGAACCTCTGGCAGATTTTAAGTAGAGTTCAGCACTTGGAAAAATTTGTATGCCTGATATCAAAAAAGCCAAAAAAAATACCACAAATACTTTTAATACCTGCTTTCGGTTTGTTTTCCATAATAGCACCCAACCATAAACTATAGTCATCAACCAAACATAAAGAGCTGTTTGTATATGACCGCCAAACACAGACATAGTCAATGAAAGTGCTAAAAGCATATACCCATATCTTTTTTTACTTTTAATCAGCTCAATTGCCGCCAGCCCCAAAGGCAACCAAATAAACGAGTTGTTAACAACCACAAATTCTGCCCATTTAGTAAAAAAAGCGCTAGCCACAAATGCCAAACTACCAAATAAAGCAGCCGCTTCTTTTAAGCCAATTTTCCGCAGATAAAAATACATAAAAAACATTCCCAGAAGATAGCTCAAAATTAAACCCAAGGTCCATGATATTGCATCAGAAAAGATCAAATAAAACCATGTTAAAGGATAAAAAAACGCAGACTGGATATTGGCCATTAAGGGTTGTCCGGAAAAATTATAAGGATTCCAAAAAGACATATGACTAGCCAGAAAATGTTTCCATGGCAACATTTGCCTGACAGCATCCATAGCTATAATCCCCTTATAAGGCGTTCCAAAACCTGGCAAAGTATTCCATGGAAAAAACCAGTTTACCAATAAGTTTGCCGGAATTGGTATTAATTTATGAAAAAAAAACTTATAAAAAAATACAAGAACCGAAAACAATATAAAATAAAACGGCCATTTTATTTTCATAGTTTTATTAGAAGCAAACTCTCTTGTGGCTGAAACGAAAATACTGGCTTGGGGTACTTGGCTGTAACTCCGGGTAAATCAGTTTTTAAACGGCTATCATTTACCACTAAATAAGCATCAGTCTCTTTTGCTCTCTCCTTTAACTCTTCAGGCAAGTTATAAATAGGCTGTCCGATACCATATACTTCTATGTTGGGATAGTCTGTCAAGTAAATCATCAGTCCGTCGGGCAGAGTCCCAAAATAACCCTCTGTGGCTACATATACTTTGTTTTTACCCCCGCTTTCTTTCACGATATATTGAGCCGCTTCCTTTATTCCATATCCAGCCGCCCAGGAGGCCATATATTGACTTTGCTCTTGCTTAGTCAAAGGGGCCTTTGCCGGTATATTTAAAAGCATAAAATCAAAGTATACCCAATAAGAAAAAACCAGCAAAAGAACCGCAACACCAAATTTTCTCCATTTTGTCAGAACTCTTTCTACCAACGGCAACAAAAGCAATATTAAAAATGGTTGAACTACTAAAAAATATCTGGGAAAAATAATCCTGCCAATAAAGGCAGATATTACAATCGGCGACAAAATCCAAGCCAGCACCAACAAAACAAACTTGAACTTTTTTTTCAAACCATAAACTGCCGCAATAACCATAAACATACCGGGAAACAAGCCTTGATACGAATAAATCCAAGCCGCAATTGCCTTCAAATTTCCCCAAAACAAACGGAAAGGATCAGCCAAAAACTCTCTTTTACCCAATATATAGTCATAGGTTCTAACAGAAATTAAATGAGGATAAGGAGAGAGTTTAATAACACTATACACAAGGGTACTTTCCAACAACACCAGTAGCATCTTTGGCAAATATCTCCTGGTAAATCCTTTTTCTCGATAAGAAAGAAAAACAATGCTAAAAAATGAAAGCACCATAAAAAACAAGGACGACGGCTTAATCAACTGACTGGCCCCCAGTATCAAACCCAACAAAATCGCGCCATACCAGGTCTTATCCTCCTTCATCTTTATGGCAAAATAAAAAGACCAGACCCCACCGGCTGTCAGCCAGCTGTCTGCCACCGCAAGCCTGTCATAAAAAAGCATAAAGGGACTAGCTACTGTCAACAAAGCCAAAATATACCAAACACTGGTCTTTTTTGTCCAAATCTTTGTTATAGCAAAAACGCCCACCACACTCAGCAGCCCACCGCCAATCGACAACAGACGGCCGGCTAGCAAAGGATCAGAAAAAACCTTCAAAAACGGAATCATAAACCAGGTGTGCAGCGGCGGCTTGCCGTCAGTTATTGCAATAAATCTATTAGCCGGATTATGCCAAGCCATCTGCGCCCAATGTATATAAATAGCCTCATCGGCAAAAATCGGTAAAATCTCCAAATTATATAGCCTGCTAAAACCAAGAACCAAAAAAACCAACACCAACCCCAGAAACAGTTTTTTATTTGTTTTTTGCATATATAGATTTTTTATAAACAATTTCTCCGAACTTATACAAGCAATA
>CAYNBK010000054.1:0-6211 GCA_964395485.1 uncultured Pseudomonadales bacterium | reverse complement strand
GGCAACCAACTGTTCAAACATGGCAAAAGCCTCTTTTTTATACTCTACCAAAGGGTCAAGCTGGCCGTAGCCCCGAAGGCCAATACCTTCTCTTAAATTGTCCATCGCGTCCAAATGATCCATCCACAACTTGTCCAGGGTAGACAAGCTGACAAAGCGCTCTACCTGGCGCATGACATCTTCACCCAGCTGTTTTTCCCGGCTGGCATAGGTAGTATTTAAAAGATTTTTTAAAAAACCTACTACTTCCTCTGTATTTTTGTGTTTTGACAGCTGACCCTCTATCCGTTTTTGCGAGTCCAAATCAAACGGTATTATGCCGGCAAAGTCTTTAACTATTTTGTCATACTCCATTGTAGTAAAGCCGTCAACAGCATATAAATTTACCAATGCTTCAATTTCCTCGCTCAGTTTACCGACTATTTGCTCTTTTAGATTCTGGTCTTTTTTGTTTTTATCTGCCAGGCTTTCTAAAATTTTGCGCCGGCGCTTGTAAATAATTTCACGCTGCTTGTTCATCACATCGTCGTACTCAACCACGTGTTTGCGGGCATCAAAATGAAAACCCTCTACTTTGGTCTGCGCCTGTTCAATAGCCTTAGAAACCATGCCGTGCTCCAAAGGAACGTTTTCCGGCATTTTAAAAATAGTCATGAGTTTTTGGATTTGCTCGCCGCCAAAAATACGCATAATGTCATCGTCAAGGGAAACAAAAAAGCGGGACGAACCCGGATCTCCCTGACGGCCGGAGCGGCCGCGGAGCTGATTGTCTATCCGACGGGATTCATGACGCTCGGTGCCGATAACATGCAGGCCACCAGCTTTTATCACTTTGTCGTGCTCTTTTTGCCACTCCTGCATTTTCTTTTTGTCGTCCCGATCATCCGGCAAAGCTCCGCCCAGCACTATATCTACACCCCGTCCGGCCATATTGGTAGCGACAGTAACCGCTCCTATTCTCCCCGCCTGGGCAACAGTCAAAGCCTCCTGCTCATGCTGTTTGGCATTCAATACATTGTGGGGAATTTTTTTGCGACGCAAAAGCTCGTGAATAATATCGTTTTTTTCGACTGAAGTAGTACCAAGCAAAACCGGTTGGCCTTTCTCGTGCTTGCCGGCGATTTCTTCGGCAATGGCGGCATATTTTGCTCTGACAGTTTTGTACACCACGTCAGGGTGATCTTTTCTGACCACTTTTTGGTTTGTGGGCATAACCAGTACATCAAGACCATAAATTTTTCTGAATTCTTCGGCTTCGGTAGCGGCCGTACCAGTCATACCGGCCAGCTTTTCATACATCCTAAAATAATTTTGAAAAGAAATAGTGGCCAAAGTTTTTGACTCCTGCTGGATTTTTACTCCCTCTTTTGCCTCGACAGCCTGGTGCAAACCCTCACTCCAGCGCCGGCCATACATCATCCTCCCAGTAAACTCATCAACAATGATAACTTGATTTTCTTTGATAATATAATCTCTGTCTTTTAAAAATAGAGTTTTTGCCTTTAGCGAGTTTTCAATATGATGCAAGGTGTCAAAGTCTTTTTCATATAGATTGTCTACTCTTAAAATTTTTTCCACCTTGCGCACGCCATGATCCGTCAAATTGGCAGTTTTCATTTTTTCATCAATCTCATAATCCATATCGGCTGACAAATCCTTTATAATCTGAGCAAAACGGTAATACTTGTCTGTCGGCTCGGTGTCCGGCATGGAGATAATAAGCGGAGTCCTGGCCTCATCGATAAGCACTGAGTCTACCTCGTCAACGATAGCAAAATGATGTTCCCTCTGCACCATCTGCGTTAAATCCTGCACCATATTGTCGCGCAGATAGTCAAAACCAAACTCATTGTTGGTGCCATAGGTAATATCTGCGCTATAAGCCATCCTTCTTTCGACTGGTTTAAGATGCCGAAGGCGATAATCCTGCTGTGACTTGTCATTATAGTCTGGGTCAAAAAGCAAGGCCGGCTGTTCACCTTTACCGGAGTATATAATACCAACCGAGATATCAAGAAAACTTAAAACAGGACCCATCCAGCCGGCGCCGATTTTTGCCAAATAGTCGTTTACCGTAACCAAATGGCAGCCGCGGCCTGTAAGCGCATTTAAATACAATGCCGGTACTGCCGAAAGAGTTTTACCCTCGCCTGTTTTTTGCTCAGCCACTTTACCCTCATGCAGTGAGATTGAGGCCATCAACTGCACATCAAACATCCGCATCCTTAAAACGCGAACTGCCGCTTCCCGTACTAAAGCATAAGCATCGGGTAAAATATTTTCAAGAGAAGTGCCATGTTCAAGCAGAAGCTTCAACCGCGCTGTCTCAGCAGGAAAATCTTTTTCTTTATATTTCTGGTATTTTGGCTCCAAAGAATTTATTTTTTCAACGACTTTCTGGTATTCATTTAAAGTACGCTGATTTAAATCAAACAACTTGGAGAAAAACTTTTTGATCATAAATGTCACCCGCTTGAACAATCCATTATACCCCGATAGCAAACAAATATAAACCTGGTTTTTCATTAAACTGAAAAACAAATTAAAGTTGTTTTACGAGGTGGAGCCTGTTCACACCTACGAGGTGTGATTTGGGCCAACTGGCTTTCTTTGACTAAGAAGCATAGGTTAAAAGCTCGGCAAAACCGGCGGTGGCCGCGCATATCACCCGATCGCCGCCGCCATAATAAACATACAAAACACCATTTACCACTACCGCGCCGCAGGAAAAAACTACATTGGGAACTATCCCCTCCTTTTCAAAATGCTCGGTCGGTTCCAGCACCGGATACATGGTGCGAAAAAGGATTTTCAAAGGGTTTTTCAGGTCCAAAAGCATAAAACCCAGGCGGTACTGCCCATCCAGCTCACTAACTCCATGATAAAGCAAAAACCAGCCCCTGGGTGTTTTTATCGGCGGACCGGCAATGCCTATTTTGGCGCTGTCCCACATCCCCGGACGCGGCAAAATAGCCCCTTCCTTTTTTAATAAATTATCCTGGTTAAAATTTAATGTTTTGGCAAAATCGACGGCAATTTCCCGTCCATTAACCCGGTGAAAAATAATATATTTGCCTTTTATTTTTTCCGGAAAAATACAGGCATTTTTGTCATCGACGTTGTCCGGGGAAATAAGAACCGGCGGCGCCCACAGCCATCGCCTGTACAAAAAATCCCCTACATCAATGCTGGTTAAGGCTACTCTGGGCGGATGAATGCTGTCAAACGCAGTGTACAACATATAGAGCCTGTCACCCAAAAGTGTCAGGCGCGGATCCTCACAGCCGGAAAGACCATTCAGCTTTTTTTTCTGCTCAAAGGGCATCCGCGGTACATAAACCGGATCATTAAAATATTGTTTAAAATTTAATCCGTCTTCACTGACTAGCACGCCCAAGGTAGAAGTATTATCATTTGACATCGCCCGGTAAAGTAGAAAAAACTTGTTTTCCAGATAGATCGCGGCAGGGTTAAATACTGCCATTGCCTGCCATGGTTTTTCAGAAGAAGGCTGAAGGATAGGATTACCGGAAAACTTATCAAGCTTTACCACCTTTTTCACAGATGATGATAAAAGATGGTAGAGAGTGCTGGCAAGCTCCTCGCTGGCTAAAGCACAGCAGGTGTCGGCGGCCCCGTAATATATCAAAAGATTTTTATCCTCAAGCAAAGCCGAAGTGGGGAAAACAACATTTTTTATCATGCCTACTTTTTCATAGTTTTCTTCCGGGACAAGAAGAGGACTGTCTGTCCTGCCGATTATTTTTTGGGGATTGTCCCTATCCAGAAGCAGGGCTTCAACTGCAAAAAGACGCTTTTTTTCATCATAATAATTGTGAATATGCGAGTAAACGAAAAGCCAACCCTCATCTGTCAGGATGGGTACTGCGCCGGCCTCCGTAAGATCTGTATTAAGACGCTCCACGCCAATGATTTGTTTGTCCAGGTTTTTATACCACTCCCGCCAGAAATCCAAGGACCAGATATCTTCTTTTTTGTCAAAATAGGCAATAGCAATTTTTGCCGGAGGCCTATCCGTGTTTACGGTTAAAAGCGCGGCCAAACGGCCTTTTATCCTTTGTGGAAATAACATCATCGCCTTGGCATTAAAAAGCGTAACTAAATGTTTTTGTTTGATTTTTTTCAGGTCATCGCTAAGAGCCAAGGCCGCCTTTATACTGCCCGCGTCCGGCGGATAAGTACCTAAGGCCGTATAAAAAATAAAATATTCACCTTCAAAATAAGTGACGCGGGGATCTTCACAGCCAAATTTTTCCCATTCTTCACTTGGAGAGATAAACTGCCTGCGCTTATTGAAGTTCTTTCCGTCTTTACTGTCAGCATAACCAATAGTAGAAAGTTCTATGTTTCTCCCCTCATATTCACAGGGGCCGGAAAGGGCCCGGTACAACATACGATATATACCATTTTTTTTGACAAGAGAGGGGTTATAAACGGCTTTTGCCTCCCATAAATTGTTTGGATCTGGTGATAGAATCGGGTTTTGATTAAAACGATTCATAGCGGCTTGCCTCAATGTAAACCCCTGATATAAGCCGGAAGAACATGGCCCACACGGGATAATTTTAAACTATCCAAAAAGCTATTTAGCTTGGCTGTGGCAACAGAAACATAAGAATCTGCGGCTCCATAATAAACAAAAAGGGTGTCTTTGATAATAACTGCCCCGCAGGGATAAACCACTCCGGCTTTAAAACCGTCGCGCTCGTAAAATTTGTCCGGTTTTAATATCGGTTCGGAGGAACGATACAATACCCTGCTGGGGTTTTTCAGGTCCAAAAGCATCGCACCTATCTGGTAAATACTATCATTTTTGTCGTCAACAGCCTGGTAGATAAGCAGCCAGCCGTCTTTTGTTTTTAAAGGCGGAGCCCCAACGCCGATTTTCCGGCTGTCCCACCACTCGCGTGAACGAGGGCTGATTTTGTATTGACCGGTCAGAAAATTGCTGCCGTCAAAGTCCAAACTGTCAACATAATCTATCAGTATATCAGGAAAAATACGGTGAAAAATAACATATTTACCGTTTATTTTTTCCGGCAAAATACAACCGCTTTTGTCAACCACCCCCGGAGGAGAAATAAGTACCGGTTTTTCCCATAGCCATTTCCGAGCTAAAAAATCGGTCAGCGAAATAGAAGTCAGAGCCAAACGGGGTGGGTGCCAACCGTCAAAAGCCACGTAGGTCATATACAAACGTTTGTCTATTTTTGTCACCCGCGGGTCCTCACAGCCGCCGTAGCCGCCTCCAGAAATAAAAGCCCTGTTGGCTTTACCCCTGGTATTTTTTTCAAAAGCCTCGGTCGGCTTGAAAACAGGATCGTCTAAACGCTCATCAATGTGAACACCGTCCTTGCTCACGGCATAACCCACCGAAGAATAATAATCATAACCCTGGGCCCGGTAAAATAAATGAACCTTATCTGCCTCATACAGCGCCGCCGGATTAAAAGTATTGAAAGCTTCCCAGCTGTTTTGTGATTTTGCCTTGATGATCGGGTTTTGCCCAGATTTCTGCAGTCTGCACCTATTTATTTTTACGGCTATTTTTTTGCCCAAACAAAAAGAAGGATAACACACGGCAAAAATACCCAAGCCCTCCACCCGCCAATAAGCAATAAAGCGGTCTTTGAGTTTGACTAAATTCAGAAATATAAGGTCAAATTGGTTCCACTCTGAAGGAGTTTCATAAACCGCTTCAACCGCATTCCACAGTAAAGCCGGGTGTTCTGCGCGGCTAAAAAGAAAAGCAGATACTCTGGCAGATGCAGTTTCTGTCTTAAAGTGGAAAATAAGAAGCATGCCTCTTTTCCAGGGGAAAACACCTTCGATGTCCAAATTGCCAATTTCTGCCTTGTCCAAATGTTTTTCGATAATTGCTTTGTATTTTTTGTTCTGTTGATGGCTGTGGCTGGAAAAATCTTCCCAGGCCCGGGCAAGCTTGGCATTTTCCTTTGTCTGAACAAAGGAAAATCCGTCTTTACTCTTTGCTAATAAAGTATCGCCTTTTTTATCCTTGCTTTTTAGAAAAATAGAGTCGCTGTAGAAAAAAAAGCTTACTTCATCTCTGAGGTATTTTTGGCCTAGTATTTGGACAGTTTTTAACATTTTTTTGTGCGAAGATAATTTTCTTACATGTTAGCTTACGACACGTTGTATAGAATAATTAAATCTTTGTTTTAAGTATTCC
>CAYNBK010000053.1:0-6245 GCA_964395485.1 uncultured Pseudomonadales bacterium | reverse complement strand
AGCAAACTCAAAAATTAAGGAAAAAAGTAATTTTGATTTGAGTCTGCTATAATTATTAAAGATATTACTGGCCAGGTAAAAGCAGAAATAAGATTCCATTTTGCTAAATCCTGGAGGGTAGAGAGAGGAACTAGTGAAATCAGCCGGATGGGAGGCAATCGTCTAGCTTTATCTATCCAAAACTGTCGCGGCGCCGCGGCCGGTGCCGGACATGATATGAATGATTTTTCCGCTTTTGTGGAAGAAGTTATGGTTTACTGATTGATTTTAGCACTGTAAACAGGTATAAAATAAGTATGGAAGGATCTACCCGGCAAGAAATTTATTCAGGCAATTTAGAAGGGGCAGTAGGCGGGGCCAAAAGCATTGCTGAAGTGGCGCACGCTGTTCTTAACTATACTGAACCTATACGCCTGGTGGGTGGTAATAGAGAATCAGGCATGACGGGCTTTACCGTAGTTTCATTTGGGGGAATTGATGATAGGCACACTGCCTTGCTGGCTATTGGAAAAAGTGGAGAATTACATATAGTCGATTTGTTCGCTGACAACAAGAGAGGCAAGGGAAAAGGAGTTTTAGCAAAACCGAGAAAGGGGGAAGCAACTACTTTTGATCTCCAGACTGGCGGTCAAACCCAGGCAAGCATAACATATGGCGTTGACGGCAGATACTCAATATTGGGAGTCGGAGCAACTCATCCGGTTGAAATTCGTAAATTTCCCAGTTCGGCAGTGCAAAAAACTGCCATGATATTGAGTAAGATAGAAAAAAACAAGCCAACAAAAAGAAAAAAGCCAAACAGACAGAAAAGAATTTTTTATTTTGTCTAGATAATATGTAACTAGCTATTTTTGACAAATTTTCCCCCCTTGACAAAGCTTTTAGCATCCGCGTATTATTATCTATCTTTGCTTTCAGACTGTAGTATTTTCTAGTGTTTGAGTATCTATTTAAACACCAAATGTAGTACAACAAAGTTAAAAGTTAAAAGTGATAAGTTGAAAATTATCGTTTAGGGTTTATAGTTTTTTGCTTGCATTCATAACTTTTTAACTTTAAACTTTAAACTTTAAATTATAGTGATGGACAACAAGGAATATAAGCGACAACTAATAAAAAAGGCCTATAAATTTAGTTTGAATATTATTAGTTTTATTGATAGTTTAGAGAAAAAAGATTATTCTGTACAAGTTATTAGCAAACAGTTATTGCGAAGTGCGACAAGTATTGGTGCCAATATTGTTGAGGCACAGGCGGCAAGCTCAAAACGTGATTTTATTAATTTTCTTAATCATGCTTTAAAATCCGGAAATGAAACAAAATTTTGGCTAGGCCTGTTAAGGGATTCGAAAAAGTCCGATAGAGACAGATCAAACATTCTTTTAAAGAACGCTGAATATTTATCCAAAATACTAGGCTCAAGTTTACTTAAGCTTAGGAATAAAAAACTTTAAATATTAAACTAAACTTTTAACTTATAACTTTGAACTGTTAAATATGTCTTATTTAAAAAATAACGCTAAACCCCTCAACGGCCGCTTGGCCATAGATCCGGCCGGCACTATAAGGGTAATTTCCAACCACCAATTGGATGTAAAAAAGACCATCAATGACTATCTGCTTCAGGATGGCTGGAAGGCAAATGCCAACAGCAACTCAAACTACAGTTTTTCCGGTTTGGTGCTCCATAGCGCCGGAGCAGTGGTAGCCAACTACGTCCTGTCAGAGCTTTATAACCAATCCATCCGCACAGCCCACGAAAAAGGCTACTTTCATATCCATGACCTGACGCATGGCATGGTCGGCTACTGCGCCGGCTGGAGTTTGGAAAACCTGCTTATTATGGGTTTTGGCAATATTGAGCATCAGGTAGACAGCAAGCCGGCCCGCCACCTGGATACGGCGGTACTGCACATTGTCAACTACCTGCGCTGTACCTACAACGAGTTTGCCGGCGCCCAGGCATTTTCTTCGCTTGACACCTTTTTGGCGCCTTTTGTCCGCTATGACGGCCTGAG
The DNA here is from genome assembly GCA_964395485.1 of uncultured Pseudomonadales bacterium. Classification (GTDB taxonomy): domain Bacteria; phylum Patescibacteriota; class Microgenomatia; order UBA1400; family CAYNBK01; genus CAYNBK01. The sequence goes on along the minus strand of CAYNBK010000053.1, from coordinate 4,227 downwards.
CTACCAGGAGGTAAAGCAGGAAATGCAGAGGATGGTTTTTTCCCTCAATGTGCCCTCCCGCTGGGGTTTTGAAATACCCTTTACCAACTTTACTTTTGACATAAAACCGCCAAAAGATTTAAAAAACAAAAAAGTGATCATCGGCGGGAAGGAGCAAATACAGACCTATGGCCAGTTCGGACGCGAGATGGAGATGATAAACCGCGCCTTTCTGGAAGTGATGCTCGAAGGGGATGATACCGGGCGTATTTTTACTTTTCCTATCCCTACCTATAACCTGACCCGCGATTTTGACTGGAACAGCCGGGTAGCCGAGCTGCTTTTCAAAGTGACAGCCCGCTACGGTATCCCGTATTTTCAAAACTATATCGGCTCCAACCTGGACCCCAGCTCTATCCGGGCGATGTGCTGTCGTTTAAATTTAAACATGAAAGAGATTATGCAGCAGCCGGGCAGTTTGTGGGGGAAGGGGGACAGCACCGGCTCGATCGGGGTAGTGACGATAAATCTGAATCGTTTAGCTTATGAAGCCATGGCAAGGACGGACCCTGGCGTATACCAGGGTCCGTCCTTGCGGGGAAAAGCGGAAAAGCGTTTTTTTAAACTTCTGGCCCACTATATGGACTTGGCTAAGGATTCGCTGGAGATCAAGCGGGAGGAGGCCAGCAAAAACCTGAAAAACGGCCTGATGCCTTATACCAGGGTGTATTTGGGCTCTTTCCGCAACTATTTTTCTACTATCGGGCTTTGCGGCGCCAACGAAGCCTGCATAAACCTGATAGGAAAGGATATTACTTTTCCCGAGGGACAGGACTTTGCCAAAAAAATACTAAAGTTTATGCGCCGGCGCTTGGTGAAATACCAGGAATCTACCGGCCATCTTTACAATCTGGAGGCTACTCCGGCCGAAAGCACTTCTTACCGCTTTGCCTTGCTGGATAAAAAATACTATCCGAAGATCAAGACCGCCGGGACAGAGGAAACACCATATCTGACCAACTCTACCCAGCTGCCGGTCAATGCCACTGAAGATATTTGGGAAGCGCTGGAAAAGCAAAACGAGATTCAGTCGCTTTATACCGGCGGAACGGTTTTTCATACTTTTTTGGGTGAGCAGTTGAGCGACTGGAAAAACTGCCGAACACTGGTTAAAAAAATCGCCACCGGCAGTAAACTGCCGTATTTTACCGTTACCCCGACTTTTTCTATCTGCCAAAAGCACGGCCGGATAGCCGGCAAGCGATTTACCTGCCCGGAGTGCGGTCGTCAAACCGAGGTTTACTCCCGGATAGTGGGCTACTTCCGTTCGGTCCGGCTGTGGAACAAAGGCAAAAGCCAGGAGTTTAAGGAAAGAAAAACGTTTAAGGTGTAATTTCAAGCTCTTATTGTTTTTTATTTTATAATAATTCCAAAGAATCTTAAAATTCAGCATTTTTAGTCATTCTGGCTTGCCCAGAATCAGTTTTTAGAAGTATGAAAAAGGGTTATGTTTACATTATGGCCAACAGCAGACCCACTCTTTATACAGGCGTCACAAGTAATTTAATCCGCCGGGTATATGAGCATAGAAATAATAAACATGGTGGGTTTACGGCAAAATATAAACTACACAAGCTAGTCTATTTTGAAATAGTAGATGATATTAATTGGGCCATAATACGGGAAAAACAGATTAAAGATATGAACAGATCGGACAAGCTGTTGATGATAAGAAAAATGAACCCTACGTTTAAGGATTTATATAGAAAGATTCTGGACAAGCCAGAATGACGCATACCTCAGATTCTGGACCCTTCAAAGGCGGGCAGGCGAGCTAGAATGACCTATACTTCTTTATTTCTTTACCCACATTCTTTATACTAAGATCATGAATCTTATTAAATTTCTCCGTTGGCACTACCAGATTGCCTGGGACAGTTTGCTTCGGGTCTGGGCAGACAGCATCCGTTTTGCCTTTCACCTTTTTTCCGTAGAACTACTGGCCAAAACCCTTTTTTCCCCGTGGCATAGGATAGAAAAAAGATCAAGAAAACCCGGTTTTTCGATCGGGGCTGTTTTTGACCGCCTGACGCTGAATTTTTTGTCAAGGTTTATCGGTTTTTGCGTAAGGACGCTTTTTATTTTTTGCGGTTTAACACTGGCCTTTATTTTTGCAATGCTCGGTTTGATCGCCCAAATTGTTTGGCTGTATATACCTTTTTTTAGCTGGACTTTGTATATAATCCTAAATCCCAGAGTAAAAAATGAAGCCGAAATGGCTAGAGGCGAGGCAAAAGACTTTTTGCTAAAACGTTTTAACAAACAAAGCCCGGATGAAATAAACAAGATAAAAAGTGAAGATATTAGTGAATGTATAAACTGGTACAGAAAGCTGAAAAAGGAAAAAAGCGAAAAGAAAAAATTTTGGAAACTGGCTAATTTGCTAGCTGTACCTGCTTTGGGCAGCAGTCTGGCCTACGGTTTTACCCCGGAGCTGGACCAGTTTTGTGAAAATCTGGCAGATGAACCCCCTTTTTCTTTTGATTTGATCGGCAGGGGCAAAGAGGTGGCAGATATCCAGTCTGTTCTCGGCAGAAGAGAACAGGGTAATGCCCTGCTTGTCGGGGAAGCCGGAGTAGGCAAGCACGCTATCCTCATGGGTTTGGCCAAAGCAATTGAGGGAAAACAAGTGGTTCCGGGTCTTTTTTACCACCGCGCATTGCTTTTGCACCTTGATGAAATCTTGGGAAGTAAAGACAGCCCGGAGGAAGCAAAGGCCTTTTTGTCGTCTTTATTGGACGAGGCAAAAGAGGCAGGTAATATAATAATAGTTATAAAAAACTTTGCCGATTATGTATCCGACAGGCAAAAACATGACCTTTCTTCAGTCTTTAGCCGTTTTACCCATTCGGGAAAACTGAAATTTATCGGTGTGGCAACGCCATCCGAATACGAAAGATTTATCCTGCCAAATGAAACAGTCCAAAAGTTTTTTGAAAAAGTAGAAGTCAAACCGGCAACAGAAGAGGAAGCTCTTAATTTAGTGGAAATGCTGACGCCAAAGTTTGAAAAAGGAAAAAAATGCACAGTTGGGTTTTTAGCCTTAAAGCAAATAGTAGTTCAGTCCGCCAAGCTGATTTCTGACATCCCTTTTCCGGAAAAAGCGCTTGATCTTTTAGACCAGCTGATAAATACCGGAGAGGTTAAAGGGAAAGCATTTCTAGACCCGGCTGACGTAGACTGGCTGATTTCGCAAAAGCTGAAAATACCGCTTGAGGGAGTCAGTGAAAACGAAAAGGGTAGACTCCTCAACCTTGAAAAAAATTTAAAAAATCAGGTTTTTGGACAGGACGAGGCTGTGAACATTTTGGTCAAAGCCATGCAGCGCAGCCGGCTGGGGATAAGTGAAAGCAGCCGACCGATGGGAGTATTTTTGTTTTTGGGGCCGACCGGCGTGGGAAAAACCGAGACAGCCAAAGCGCTTTCCGGTACATATTTTGGCCAGTCCAAGCAAATGGTCCGCTTGGATATGGCCGAGTTCCAGGGCGCCGGAGCAGTATCTGCCATGATAGGAGCGGAAAACAAGGCCGGAGTGTTGACGCAGTCTATACGGGAAAACCCATACACGGTTTTACTCTTGGACGAGTTTGAAAAAAGCACGATTGAAACGAAAAATCTTTTTCTGACTGTTTTTGATGAGGGCTATCTGAAAGACGCAAACAATAAAAAGGTTAGTTTTGAACACGCCTTCATTATTTGTACCAGTAATGCCGGAGATGAATATATCCGGCAGGCAGTGCAGAAAAATCCAAAAATCAAAAGCCGGGATCTGGAAATTTTGGTAAAAGAGCATATTTTAAAAGCAGGATATTTTTCACCCGAGCTATTAAACCGCTTTGACGCCGTGCTTATTTTCCGGCCGCTTGGCCCCGGACAAATCGCTTTAGTGGCAAAAAAACAGCTGAATGCGCTAGCAGGGCGTATGTTAGAAAAAAATATCAATCTTGCTTTTTCGCCAAAACTTGTCGGTTTTCTTTGCCGCCGCGGCTATGATTTATTTTTCGGGGCAAGGCCATTGAAGCGCCTTATTGCCGATAAAGTTGAGTCTTTTTTGGCCAAAAAAATACTGGAGGGGGCTTTGAATAAAGGAGATAAAATATTGCTCGATATTGACAATAATGATAATCTGATAATAAATAGTATATGGGCTAAAAAAACAGTTTAGGCCTTATTTTAATTTGCTTACTG
>CAYNBK010000052.1:0-6260 GCA_964395485.1 uncultured Pseudomonadales bacterium | reverse complement strand
TGCCTGGAAGCAATGAGCAGGTAAACCAAATCCTGCAACAGATAATCGAGCAAACATTAAGGTATAATACATGTAGTTTATATTAAGATATTCCTGCCTCAATTCTCAATTATGGCAGAGAATCGTTTTCTAGCTCCAACAGCAGGGATTGAATTCAGACGCGGTCCGGGGGGGCGGATTGAAGCTCACCGTACAGATATCGATAAAGAGGCGATAGAAAATCAAAGCAGACAGATAGAGTCTGCATACCGAAAGTTGGATGAATTACCGTCGGAAAAAATCATGCCAGCTTGGCAGGGACTAAGAAAATTTTTAGACCAGGAAACGTATAAGCGTTATTTTAGCTGGCGTTCAGATTATGAACACTACCTTATTTTTTTACCGTTTGCCACTGCTCCGGCCCAGCAGTTAGGGTTACTTGCCCGTCACCATGCCGGAATGTGGCCATCCGAATGTTTTGTCTATCTAGCCGGACAACACAGGACAAATGTTGCTATTCTTAACCCTTTAGCCACCCACTTGGCTGTTCCTAAAAACGATCCGGAAAGTATAAGCCTAATGATAAGACAATCTTTTTATCAAATACGATCATGGTTTGAATCTGAAGTTGCATCCATTACTAATTTACCTCATTGGGCAGGTGCAGTAAGAAAAGACGGGCGAAACGAAATCTATCACATCATGTATTGGTATCCGGAAGTATATAGTGCTGATTTTCCTGTCGGATTATACCCTGATTTTAAAGATCCCAACGGTGGCTATTGCCAAAGATATAATCTTGATGAAATTCAAAATTATCAGCCCGATGATTTACTTAAAGCTTCCTTGGATTTGGCTTTAGACCATTTGTTCAATGCACAAGGCCGATACAATCATATAGCCAGGGCGTTGGGCTTAATTCAGGACGACGATCGTTGGTCGCTGTCTTTAAATAGTTTAAGCGATGAAGAAGCCGAGGCGGCATACCAGAATTATGCAACAAGTTTTGTTTATTCTTTATATAGGCAGTATGTGCAGTGGCTGATTGCATACAAAAATCGATATGATCCGTCTTTAAAATCTTTAGCCGCTGAAAATAACCCGCTTGCTTTGCGATTTACAAAAGAGTTTGATATAGCAAGCAAGGCTTTTTCTTTACTTTGGGAACAGCATGGAGAGGGTCAATATTTTCCGGATGAAATAAGAGTGGAATGGTTAGAGCAAAGTTTTTCTTTGAAAATTCTAGAATTATCTTTGAACTGGTGGGCAGAGATACTTAGTTTAGAAAACTGGCAGCCGTTAGGAACTTATCCATATTTTATATACTTGAAAGATGACGGTATGTATGCCAAGCTAGCACGTATTTTCATTGGGCGGGATTTTCAATTAACGCAGTTCGCTCACCGTTTGTATATACCAAACTATTTTGCTTTAACAAGGGAAAAAAGGATAGGCCTGTGGGATTTTATGTCAGCTAAATATGAGGGAATTGTAGATACAGAGCAGAAAAATATAGTTTTTAACCGCTTTTTAAGTAAAATTAGAAGAGAGGGTAAAGGAGTATCTGTTTTAGATTTATGTTGTGGAGACGGTATGTTCGGCAGAGCCTATTTGGAGGGTGGATATAGCCTTGAACTACAGGGTCTTGATTTTTCCCCGGAGATGCTACAAAGGGCTCGATTAACCGGAGCCTATCAAAGGCTTCATGAAGGGAATCTTGATGATGGTCTGAATGACCTGCCGAATTTTGACGGCATTCTCCTGTCTTTTGCTATCCATTTAATCGAAGAAAATCAACATTTGACTTTGTTCAAACAAGTATATGATAAGTTAAAAATGGGCGGTATTTTTATGTTGAATTTCTACGAACCGCTTTCTAATTGGAAAGAGGCGTATACTCATATTTTTCAAGAGATAGGTTTTGAGGTAATTGAAATAGTAGATGAGAAAGCAGGGGATAAAGATATAAAAGCAATGGTTCTGAGAAAAAACTATTGAATATCTTAAAAAAATTTACTATAGTAGTGTACGTATGAAAATATATTTTTCGGCAGCAACCAGCATAGGAAGAAACTATTTAAAACAATGCCAACAAACTGTAAGGATCTGTAAAAATTTTGGCCATCAAGTTCTATCTGAGCATATTGTGAATCCCAAGCTTCAGGTAAAAAAAGACTGGATGCAGGATTGGGATGCAAAACAGCTTTATCAGCAAGAGAGAGATAAAGTGAAAAGGTGTGATTTAATGATTACCGAGGTTTCTTCTCCATCTTGGGGGGTTGGGTTACTTACCGAGTATGCTTTGTCTTTAAATAAGCCAGTTTTGGCCCTTTTTTATAAAGATAATAAGGCTAAGCTTTCTTTAATGATACAAGGACATCCAGAGCTATATACTTATTCTTACAATGAAGATAATATTAAATCCATTCTAAATAAGTTTTTTAAATTTGTGGAAGAAAAAAAGATAAAAGCCAAAGGCAGGCTGATTGTGATTGACGGTTCGGACGGCTCCGGCAAGGCTACTCAAGCAAAGCTTTTGATTGATTATTTAAAAAAGCAAAAAATTAAAAATAGATATATTGATTTTCCGCGTTATTACACCTCTTTTCATGGCAAAATGGTTGGCCGTTTTCTAAAGGGGGATTTTGGTTCACTTGCGCAGGTGGATCCTTACCTTGTGTCCTATACTTATGCTTTGGACAGGTTGGCGGCCAAAGACGAACTTTTAGACTGGCTGGCAGAGGGCAATACCGTGGTGGCAAACCGTTATACCACCTCCAGCATGGCATTCCAGAGTGCGCGGGTGCCAAAAGCCAAACGCCAGTCCTTTATCAGCTGGCTGTATGAGCTGGAATACAAGCAGAACCGTCTTCCCAAGGAGGATATTGTGCTTTATCTTTATGTACCGGTAGATATAAGCCAGAAACTGCTGGCAAAAAAAGCCAAAGACAGCTCGCGCCGCTATATGGGTAAAAAAGACAAAGATATAAATGAAGCAAATATAAAATACCAAAAAGAGGTGGTGGCCATGTATCTGACGCTGGCCAAAAAATACAAACACTGGGAGATAATCGACTGTACAGATAAAAAAGGTAATATTCTTGCGGCTGAAAAGATTCACGGTAAAATACTGACAGCATTGAAAAACAATAAGCTTTTATGATTTGACCGCTTGCCAAAACGATGATAAGATATAAAAGTTAATAATTAAAAAAATACACACGCCGGAGGAACAAACTCCTGTTGCTTTTGCTTCAGAACCCCGGCGGCGGAAAAAGGAGTTTTTTTTATGCAAAATAAATCCATTTTTGATATTTCTTTGGTGGACCTGCTAGAGGCCGGATCGCATTTTGGCCACCAGGTGAGGCGTTGGAACCCCAAGATGAAGCCTTTCATTTGGCAGGAAAAAGATAATGTTCATGTTTTTGATTTGGCCATTACCGCCAAGAACTTTAAAAAAGCCGCCGAAAAACTGAACCAAATCGCCGGCGAGGGCGGTAAAATAGTTTTTGTCGGCACCAAAAGGCAGGCTAAAGATATAGTATTGGAAGAAGCCAAGCGTTGTGAAATGCCCTATGTTGTTTCCCGCTGGCCAGGAGGTCTTTTTACCAACTGGGATCAGATAAAAAAAAGTATTGACAGCCTTTTAAAACTAAAGGAAGATAAAGAGCAGGGTCGTCTGAAAAAATACACCAAAAAAGAAAACGTGGTAATTGAGAAAAAAATTATCAGGCTCGAAAGGTTGTTTGGCGGTTTGGAAGAGCTAAAAGGGATGCCTCAAGCTATTTTTGTCATTGATACCCAGCGGGAAAAAACAGCAGTAAAAGAGGCTATAACAAGGGGAGTTCCGGTTTTTGCCATTATTGATTCAAACTCAGATCCGGATTTGGTAGATTATCCTATCCCGGCCAATGATGATGCCGTGCGATCGATCAAAATAATCACTGAAAAAATAGCCACAGCCGTGCTGGACGGTGTAAATAAATACAAAAAAAAGGCAAAGGAGACAAAAAATGAGCCAAGCAACTGATATTGTTAAACTGAGAAAAGAAAGCGGGGCCGGCATTATGGACTGCAAGAGGGCGCTTGAGGAAAGCAAGGGAAATTTTGCCAAGGCCAAGGACTATCTTTTTAAAAAGGGCCTAGACAAGGCCGCCAAAAAAATGGACAGGGAAACCGGTTCAGGCCTTGTTTATGCTTATATTCATCACGACGGCGAGCTGGGAGTTCTTTTAAAGCTTGCCTGTGAGTCAGACTTTGTCGCCCGCACAGATGATTTTAAAAAACTGGCCCATGAACTGGCTATGCAGATTGCTTCGATGAAGCCGAAAGATATAAAGGAACTTGCCTCCCAAGCCTATATCCGCGACAGCGGCAAGCTGGTGGGTGATTTGGTTAAAGAGGCGATTGCCAAAATGGGTGAAAATATTAAAATAGAAGAGTTTTGCCGGCTGGCAATTTAAGAGGACTTTGTGCTAAACTAAAAACAATGCAGGATTTATTGAACAAAGCGAAACAGGACATGGAAGAGGTTTTGTCTTTGGCAAAAGACGATATAAACTCTGTCCAGGTGGGTAGAGCTAAACCTTCGGTTGTGGAAGAAATTAAAGTGACGGTTTACGGCTCCAGGATGCGTTTGAAAGAGCTGGCATCTATCTCTGCGCCAGACCCGCACAGCTTGTTGGTTAAACCATGGGATACCAATATTTTGGAAGATATTCAAAAAGGCATCCAAATTGCCAACCTGGGTTTAAACCCGGTGGTAGATAGCACCATTATCCGCATAAGCATCCCCCCGCTGACCAGCGAGCAAAGGCAAGAAAAAGCCAAGCTGGTAGACCAAAAAGCCGAATCAGCCAAAGTGATGGCCAGGCAAGTCAGGACTGCCAGCAAAGAAGAAATTGAAGGCAAAAAAGGCAGCTCCGGCGTTTCGGAAGACGATATACACCTGTCTATGATTGAGCTGCAAAAAATAACCGATGAATATATCAGCCAAATCACCCAGTTTGCCGAAAATCGTAAAAAAGAGATAACAACATTATAACTTTCCTTTTATAAAGGGTTTTAATATGTCCAGCCTTTTGATTTTTATTATTATATTGTCTGTTCTTATACTTGTCCACGAGTTTGGGCATTTTTTGGCTGCTAAACTAAACGGCATAAAGGTTGAGGAGTTTGGCTTTGGCTATCCGCCCCGGCTTTTTTTTAAAAAAATCGGAGAAACGATTTATTCGCTCAATTGGCTGCCGTTTGGCGGATTTGTCCGTCTTTTTGGAGAAGAAGAAATAGAGAAGAAAGGTAAAAAATCGCCTCGAGCATTTTATTCTAAAAGTATTTGGCAAAAAACCGTTGTGATAACCGCCGGAGTTGTCGGCAATATACTTTTGGGCATCCTTTGCTTTGCCTTTGTTTATACCAAGATGGGCATTCCCACCAAGCTGGACTATGTGAAGGTAGAGGGGGTTTCACCGGATTCACCGGCGGCTGAGGCAGGTATCCAGGCTGGGGATCAAATAGCCTCGATAAACGGTCAAAAAGTGAGCGCCCTGGATCAATTTTCCCAGCTGGTAGCTGAAAACAAAGGCAAAAATATATCACTGGGAGTAGTTCTTCCGGACGGTCAAAATAAGGACTATAGCTTGACGCCTAGAGAAAATCCGCCAGCGGGAGACGGAGCGATAGGAGTGCTTATAAGCGATACGGGAAGCGTGTTTTATCCATGGTGGCAGATGCCTTTTCGGGGTATTTGCTACGGTATAAAAGAAGCAGTTCTTTGGGGCGAAACGATAATAATGGGCCTGGGACTCACCGTAAAACAGCTTTTTTCCGGTATAGCACCGGAAGTAACGGGACCGGTTGGCATATACCAGCTGACTTCACAGGTGGCAAAGGAGGGTTCTTTAACACTAATCGAATTTGTCGGAGTGCTTTCTATAAATTTTGGTATTTTAAACATATTGCCAATCCCGGCACTAGATGGCGGACACTTGCTTTTTGTTTTTGTTTCCCCGCTTATAAAAAAGGAAAAAAAGCGGGCCAAAATAGAAGCCGCTATAAATATGGCCGGTATGGCGTTTTTAGTGACCCTTATGCTTCTTATTACCGCACATGATTTACTGCGTCTAGATATCGTCAGCCGGGCTATTGGCCATTTATGTTCTTTTTGGCCTTTTTAAGTCTTTGGCCTGAGTCAGTCCCCCCTTATTCTAAATGTAAACCTATTTCCTTTAATCTTCCTCACTTAAATCTCCGACCGTCAGGTCGTGAGATGAAGTAAACCC
>CAYNBK010000051.1:0-6332 GCA_964395485.1 uncultured Pseudomonadales bacterium | reverse complement strand
TAGAGCGCACGGTTTGGGACCGTGAGGCCGCCAGTTCAAATCTGGCCACCCCGACAATTTGACACGATAGGAATGTATAAGTATCTTTAATAAAGATAAATGTGCGGGCGTAGCTCAGTTGGTAGAGCGTCTCCCTTCCAAGGAGAAGGTCGCGAGTTCGAATCTCGTCGCCCGCTCACTAAGACACATTTAATCCTCATTGTTAATACTTACGGCCAGTGTTAAGATCTTTTTGTGCCCAAGACAAAGACCTATGATGTAGTAATAATCGGAGCCGGTCCAGCCGGTATTTTTGCCGCCTATAATCTTTCCCAGCATTCAAAGCTTTCTATTTTACTTTTGGAAAAAGGCAAGCTTTTGGAAAATAGGAAATGCTTGCTAGGGAAAACCAAATCCGGCCGGTGCCTCGCCTGCAATCCATGCAATCAAACCAGCGGCTGGGGCGGCGCAGGCGCATTTTCCGACGGTAAATTAACCTTGACTGACAAGGTTGGCGGCTGGCTGGACGAGTACACAGACAAAAAGACTCTGTATAAATATTTGAAAAAAGCCGATGATCTTTGGGTAAAGTTTGGGGCGACAAAAAATGTCTATAAACCATCCATCAAAGCAAAGAAAATAAAGTTAAAGGCAAAAAAACACAATTTGGAGCTGATCGTTTTTCCTATCCGCCATATGGGCAGTGACAAAACCCCGTACGTACTGCAAAATTTCTTTGATTTTTTAAACAAAAAAATAACAATAAAAACCTCGTCAAAGGTAGCGCGGATTTTGGCCGCCAAAGGTAAAGTGACAGGAATAAAAATGTGTGATGGCGAGCTGATAAAAGCTAAAAAAGTGATAATTGCCACCGGCAGGGAGGGTTCACACTGGCTTTCTTCCCAGATTGACAGTTTAAAACTTTCAAAAGAGTGCAACCCGATTGATTTAGGCGTCAGGGTAGAAACGAAAGCCAAAGTGATGCAAAAGCTGACAGACGTGCTGTATGAAGCAAAGCTGATTTACCAAAGCAAAACTTTTCATGACAGGGTGCGTACTTTTTGCATGTGTCCAGAAGGCGAGGTAATGATGGAAAGGACCGATAGCCAGCCTCCGATAATGACGGTAAATGGCCAGAGCAAACATGACAAAAAAACCGACAATACCAACTTTGCCCTGCTTGTTAGCACACGCTTTACAAAGCCTTTTGATATGCCGGTTGTATACGGCAAAAGTATTGCTTATTTATCCAACCTGCTTGGACAAAGTGTAACCATTCAAAGGCTGGGAGATATAGTCAAAGGCAGGCGTTCTACACCGGCTCGTATCAAAGCCGGAAAAGTAAAAGCTACTCTCAAAAACGCTAATCCGGGTGATTTGGGCTTTGTCCTTCCCTACCGCCATATGACAGATATTTTAGAAATGCTCCAGGCTTTAGACAGGCTATGTCCAGGCATATATGCAGATGACACCCTGCTTTATGGTGTAGAAGTAAAGTTTTATTCCAACCGTCTAAGGCTGAACAGGTCTTTTGAAACAAAAATAAAAGGACTCTATGCCTGTGGTGACGGTGCAGGTATCACTCGCGGTTTGCTGTCTGCTTCTGTTTCCGGTTTACTGCTGACTGATGCAATATTAAAAAAATTTTCCTGAAGGTTTCTTTAAACCTGTTTTTTTGCTAAAATATACGCTTAAGCGCCTGTAGCTTAATGGATAAAGCAATTGCCTTCTAAGCAATAGACTAGGGGTTCGAGTCCCTTCAGGCGCACAAATAAAAATTGTACTTTTCCAGGCCAGGATTGGACTACTGATTACAGGTTTGGGAAAAAGGCGATGTGAAGATGGGTGTAATAAGGGGAATATTTATTTAAAAGCTTTTACCATATAAGTATTTTTCAGCTTGTATCCAAGCTTTCGGTAGTACTCGCGCGCACCCACTCCAGCGATTACTGCTATTTTTTTATAATCTTTATCAATAGCTATTTTCTCTGCTTTTTGCATCAGCTTGAGTCCTAATCCCCGGTGTTGTGTCTTTCTTTTTTTATTGTCGTTTACTCCCAGCGCTTTGCCAAAGGTATGTAGTTCGCGGACTATGGCAGTTTTGCTTAGCTCCGGGAATATGGTTATATTTTTAGCCGGAAAACGCAAGCGAAGCAAAGCGAAAAGTATATCTTTATCGTTTATATATTCCAAGAAATACTCTTCTCCCCCGCTGGCTCTGTAAGATAAAATTTTTAATTTTAAATTTTTAATTTTAAATTTTTTATAGCCCGCTTCCCGGCAGCGGATACATTGGCATTTTTTACCTGCTTTTATCATTCTGTTCTGCAGGACTTGTCTGAGGTTTGAGGTTTTTGATCCTGAAACAATGTTTATGGCTGGAATATCGCGGTATAAACGGTTTATCCGTACCCAGCGCGGTGTAGTCTGTTTTATTTTGATCATTAACTCAATTAGTTCTTTGTCGGTGTAAGATCGGTATTTACCCTGTTTATAAAGATGAAAAAGTCCAGTGCTCCTGGTAACAACACAGGGATATATTTTTACCATATCCGGCATATACTTTTCATCCGAGTATATTTTTTTAAACATAGCCAAATCTATACCCTGACTGCTTCCGGGCAGATTGGGCATCATGTGGTAGCAAACCTTAAAGCCATTATCCTTTAAGAGCCCTGTAGCTTTGATGGTGCTGAGAGTGCCATGGCCGCGCTTAATAGTTTTTAATACTCTATCATCAGTGCTTTGCACGCCAATTTCTATCCGAGTGCATCCCAGCCGCCGCATTAATTTTATTTCTCTTTTATTGATTAAATCCGGACGTGTTTCCAAAGTGAGTCCCACTACTCGGTATTTGCTGGTTTCATTTTTTCTTTGGGCGGCTAAAAGCTGTTTATTTTCCTGGCTGAGCAATTTTTGGCGTGATTTTTTTGTTCGGGGAAAATCATTGCAGGCTTCAAACAGGCGGCGGATAAAATAAAACTTATAAACGTCAGGTAAAGCCGAAAAGGACCCGCCCATTACAATTAACTCTATTTTTTCCGGCGTATGGCCGGTAGCCAAATATTGTGCCAGGCGTTTTTGCACCTGTAAATAAGGGTCAAAGCCGCTGTCTACCGCTCTCATTACGGCCGGCTCATCGTTGAGGTAGCTTTTTGGCATGTCGGTTTGCACCGGGCAATATATACATTTACCCGGGCAGGGGAAGGGTTTGGTCAATACAGCGACCGGGGCTACTCCGGAAATAGTCCTAACTTTTCTGATATGCAGGAGTTCAGCTAGCTTTTCGGATTTTATGCCTGGTTTTGCTCTAACTAATGTCTGGTAGGCTCTATAAATATCAGAATTTCGGGGAAGCATTTTTTTATATTTTTTAGACCAGAGACGCTTTGCTTTCAGCAATGTCTTTTGATCATACTCCCCTACTCTGATAAAATCGGTTATAAAGTCTTTAAAATTATTCATATTAAACTAAAACTCTAAAACTTTATTGTATGACTTATTACGATATTATAGCGCATCATTTTAGCAGTACGAGATCCCGGCTATGGCCGGATCAGATACTGTTTTTAAATAAAATAAAACCCGGATCCGAAGTATTGGATCTTGGCTGTGGTAATGCCAGGGTTTTGCAGTATTTTAAAAAAATAAATATTGACTATCTGGGGATAGACAGTTCCCGTCTGCTCTTGGCCGCAGCAATAAATAATTTTCCTAATGCTAAATTTATATTGGGAGACATTACAAAAGCCGGTACCTTTAAAAACTTGAAAAAATATGACTATGTTCTCCTTTTTGCCGTGCTTCACCATATTTTGACAAAAAATGCTCAGGAGAAGCTTTTTAAAAATATTAGTAAAATCACCAAGTCTAGAGCTAAAATTTTTATTACTGTCTGGAACATGAAACAAACTAAATACAGAACGATGAAATCTAAACACAAGATTTTCGTTATACCTTACAAGTTTACCGACGGAAAAAAAGTGCAGAAAGAAATTAAAAGAGACATCTTTGCCTACGAGCCGGAAGATATTATCAATTTGGCAAAAAATAATGGATACAGAGTTTTAGACTATTTCTATGCAAGAAAAGGCGTTAAAACATATGAAACCAGTGGGTATAATCTTTGTTTTGAACTGCAAAAAGAGGTATAATATTTTGAACCTAGAACCTAGAACATGGTGGTCGTAGCTCAACGGTTAGACCTGCCTGCCGGCAGGCAAGGCGCTAACAAATACTGATGAAATATTTTGTCTATATAATTAGAGATAGGAATAGCAAAAAACATTATACTGGCATAACAGATAATCCAAGCAGAAGGCTAAATGAACATTCACTTAACAAAGGAAGCACAAAATTTACAAAAAACAAACATGATTTTATATTGTTGCATTTGGAAGAGTGTGAAAGTCGTTTAGACGCAAGACAAAGAGAAATATTTTGGAAAAGAGGATACGGTCGAGAATTAAGGAGCAAGATAAGCAAGGATAAATGATGGTGGTCGTAGCTCAACGGTTAGAGCGCTTGCCTGTGGAGCAAGAGGCTGCGGGTTCGATTCCCGTCGACCACCCAAAAAAAGAAGGCTCACTTTTTCAAGTGAGTTTTTCTTTTTTTAGATGGATGGGTTTTTCGAACCCGTTGAACTACCAGTGACAATATAGTCTTTAGATATTCATGCGAAGAGCCAGCAGTAAAGTAATATGAGAGTTGTCGTCGTTTTCGATTTGACCGTCGACCACCCCCATCAAGTAATATTTTTCTTAAATCTATACCTAGTCAGTAGTTCAGGATAATCAAGCTGTATGTTTTTATAAATTCTTTTAGCCAGCTCCAGAGATTCATTTATAAACTCCTGTGATCCGCTAAGGCTTTTTATTTCTTCAATCAACTTGCAGATTACATCGTTATTTTTTAAATTCTCTACATCGTCAGTATCTATTAGTATATCGACCGCATACCAGGCAAGCTGTTTTAAAACTAAACGGCTTTCAAGCGACATATTGAAACAGTGCCTATTTACCAGCTCATCTATCGGTTCACGAAGCCGTTTTAATATCATATCGTCTGTCTCTACGGGATTGTCATTCATAAAAATAAAACTTTTCTGCTATAATTTAACCATAAAAGCGCCTGCAGCTCAATGGATAGAGCATCTGTTTATTTATGACAATGAGCCTCTGTAGCTTAACGGATAAAGCACTAGTCTTCGGAACTAGGAATGGGGGTCCGACTCCCTCCAGAGGCACTAAAACTGCTCCTGTAATATTAATTTGCCTATATTTTAATGCCAAAACAGGGCAAAAAATTAAGTGTAAAATGGAAAAAGATACTTTTGGGAGCGATGGCGGCTTCAACTATTGCTGTTGCCGGTTTTACTTTTAAAACCCTCCCCTATTTTATCGGTGAGAAAGTAATTGAGGTAGTAGACGGTGATACTTTTCAGCTAGCAAACAAACAAAATGTCCGTCTTTACGGCTTAGATGCACCAGAGCCGGAAAACTGCCTGGGGCAGGAGGCCAAACAGGCGCTGGAAGCTTTAATATTGGGGAAAAAGGTGATTTTACGGGAGCCGATCGTAATAAACGGTCGGCCTATTTGTCTAGTATATCAGGATAATATTTTTGTAAATGAAGTGATGCTCCGTTTAGGGCTAGCTATATATGACCGTCACGGGCAGTCAGAAACTGCCAGACTGAAAGAAGCCAGCAACTACGCCAAGGAAAATCAGGTCGGTGTTTACAGCGTAAAATGCACCGAATTGAAGCCATCCGACCAAAAGTGTACAATTAAAGGGAATATTGACCCCGAGCGGAACCTTAAGGAGTATTATCAGGCTGATTGTAGATTTTATCCGCTTGTGATAATCCAAAAATACGAAGGTGACCGCTGGTTTTGTACCGAAAAAGAAGCCAAAGACAGCGGTTTTGTCCCTGCTTCCAGCTGTCGTTAATTTGAGTAAAGTTCTTTTTGCTTTTTTATCTTAAGATAGTAAAATATACTAGTCATGGGCCGCTAGCTCAATGGTAGAGCAATTGCCTCTTAAGCAATAGGTTCAGGGTTCGATCCCCTGGCGGCTCACAAGTTGCGATTTTGAAAGACTCTTTTGTTGATTTAGCTCGAAACACTGCGATAATTTCGGTGTTCCATTCTTTAGTTCATTAAAGTTTGGCATAGTATCAAACAGAAGACTAAAAAGAGCTCTTTGCTGTACTGGATTATTCGGTACTATCAGCAATTCTGGCAAGTGTTCCATAAAATATTTCGTATAGTTTATTAACTCTTCAATATCCACTTCTTTTTATAATGGACCCCAAAATTTAGACAACATGCTAAGATACATTTCATATGAATAA
>CAYNBK010000050.1:0-6366 GCA_964395485.1 uncultured Pseudomonadales bacterium | reverse complement strand
AACTACACAGTTATTATTTGCTTTATTTCGTGCCCCTTCTTTTTACTCTTGGCTTGTCGTTTTTAGGCCATGCGATTTTGCATCCCGTCCCCGAAAGCTTGGTCGCTTTTGCATATTACTTTAGATTTATCAATTATTTTTTCTTTGCTGTACTTTTTCCGTGGTATTGGGATAAATGCGGCGGCATCTACGGGCTTAAAATAAGCGACTATTTGCTTTTGGCAATAGGGTCGATGGCTTTTTTGGGACTCTTACAGTATCTTTTTTTACCGGATATGAAGGCCTTGTATTTTATCGGCTGGGACAGGCATTATTTTCGTCTTATCGGGCCATTGCTTGACCCAAATTTTTCCGGCCTGGTTTTTACAATAGGCATTGTGATTTTAACTGCCAGATACAAAAAAGAACTTTTAAGCTTTAGGCGTGAAAATGCCTACCAGGCCCTTTTTATTTTACTATTTGTCTGTTTGGCGCTGACTTTTTCCCGCGGGTCTTGGATAGCATTTTTTATTTTATTTTTTATCCAGATGCTTTGGCATAAAAGAGCGCGGATATTTTTTCTCCTTCTTTTGCTTTTTGCTTTTTTGTATTTTTTACTGCCAAAACCGCACGGAGAGGGAGTAAACATATTCCGCACCAGTACGATAAGAGCGCGTTTGAATAACTATAAAGAAGCCATATTTTTAATAAAAGAGCATCCGTTTTTGGGTGTGGGATATAATTTTTTGCGTTATGCCAAGATAGATAATAATTTACTTTTGGAAAAAGCTTATGAAAGCCACTCCGGAGCCGGTTTTGATAGTTCTGCCCTATTTAGTTGGGCTACAGGAGGGATAGTGGCACTGCTGGCTTATTTATTTTTTTTCTGGCGGACTCTGCAATTTGTTATTAAAAAAAATGATAAAATGATAATTTTGCTTATTCTTGGAGTGTTTTTTCACTCCTTTTTTTATAACTCATTTTATTTTGTACCGGCTATGTTTTTGTATTTGTTGCTTTTGGGGTCTAGGGAGTATAGCGGACAGTAAGCTCCTTTTTGCTTTGGTTGCCGGCAGGGTCAGAGGCAGTGAACTCAAATTTGTTTTCTCCTTCATTGAGACTCCCGGTATATCTGAAGTTGCCGTTGTTTTCTACAATCACATAATGACCGTTTATACTAAGAGAGTTTCCTGCTTCGGTAGCCCCAATTATATCAACTTGTTTTTCCAAATCAAAAAAGGACTGGTTATCAACGGGTGAGTCGATGATTAGTTCTGGCGCTGTCTGGTCTAAATTTACAATAATTGTTTTGCTGGGGTTTGAGTTAAGGTTATTCTGTTCGGCAGTGGCCGATATTTTGTTTTCTCCCTGGCTAAGCAGGACACTGCCAAAACTAAAATTTCCCTGCAGGTCGCTTTCGGTGTTTAGGTTTCGGCCATTTATAGAAAGGCGGATATTGCTTTTGGCCGGACCATAGCCGGAGATTTTAATTTTAGTACTGTTGGTTGCTTCAACTAAGTCGTATATTTCCGGTGTTTGAACAATAGTATTTTGTCCGCTTGGATCGATTGGGCTGCCAGTGGACCTGATATCCCCAAAAAAAGCAGCCAGTTTTGCCAGAGAGGGGATACCAAGAAAGATAATAATAACAATGGTTCCCAATGTCAGAAAAAGATAAATAACTGCCTGCCGCAGGTTATTTTTATCTTCTATTTTCTGCATGCGGGAGCGGCGGTACCTACGATAATCTTTGGCCATGATAGGACAATTTTAGCGCTTAATAGCATTTTCGTCCAGTATATACCGGGTTAAGACATACTATTTTGCTGGATATTTTACAAATATTGATGATAAAATCTTTGGTACAAAGTATTTTTTAAAGGAAAAAAGGAGATGTAATCTCTAATACTATAAAATGTCCGTATTGCCACAAAACAATAGAGATTAGCGAAGCTTTTGAACATCAGATACAGGAAAAGCTGACAGCAGAATTGGACAAAAAACGCCAAGAGGAAGTAAATGAGGCCATAAAACAAACAGAAGAAAAAATAAAAAAGGAAATAGGGGATAGAAGCAGGCTGGAGTTGACAGATTTGAAAAAACAGCTGCAGGAAAAAAGCAAAAAAGTAGATGAAATGAGGGATGCAGAGTTGGCTCTTAGGCAGGAAAAAAGGAGATTGGAAGAAAAAGAAAAGGATTTGGAGCTGTCTGTTGAGAGAAAACTTGACGAGGAAAAAAAGAAAATTGAGACTGATATAAGCCGGAAAGAAGCGGAAAAATACCGTTTTAAAAGCGAAGAAAAAGAAAAAATCATAAAGGATTTACAAAAGTCACTGGACGAGGTCCAGAGAAAAGCCCAAACCGGCTCCCAACAGCTTCAGGGAGAGGTAATGGAATTGGACTTGGAGCAAATGTTAAGAAACACTTTTCCTGAAGATAAAATAGAACCGGTGGGCAAAGGAGTCAGAGGAGCGGATGTTCGCCAAATTGTAAAAAGTCCAATGCAGGGAATTGTTTGCGGTGTAATTCTTTGGGAAAGCAAAAGAACAAAGGCCTGGACAGACAGCTGGATAAATAAACTAAAAAGCGACCTGAGAGCAGAAAAAGCCAATATACCGGTGATAGTGAGCTCTGTTTTGCCTAAAGAAATTGAAACCGGTATGGGTTTGAAAAATGGGGTGTGGATTTGTAGCTTTAGTCTGATCCTGCCGCTGGCGATACTGCTTCGCAAAAACTTGCTTGATATTGCCAGGCAAAAAACAGCGGCGCAGTATAAAGACCAGAAAGCTGATATTCTTTATGACTATATTACCGGACATGAATTTCGCCAGCAGGTCGAGGCAATGGTCGAGGTTTACCAGGAAATGCAGGAACAAATAGACAAGGAAAAGGCGGCCTATGAAAAAATCTGGAAAGCACGGCAAGGGCAGGTAGAAAGATTGCTTCGCTCCACTGCAGGCGTGGTGGGCAGTATACAGGGAAAAATCGGGGAAAATGCCCTGCCGGTAAAAGGATTGGAGCTGATTGAATCCGAAAGCTCGGATAATAAATAATTTGGAACATCATTAATAATGAAACAATTTTCAGAAACAAATAGGGGAGTTATTGCGCTGGTTCTTTTGACAATGGGCTTTGCTTTAACAGCTATAACCGCCAGATACCTGATACCTGAGCTTCCGATTAAAATTATTTCAGCAGCTGTATCTGACTGTTGGTGTAGGTTATTTGTTTAGCCTAATTTTTTTCCCAAAAACATTGAGTGTTAAAAGAATGAGAACTATACCAGCCAGTGACTGGATAATTATATTTTTCCGAGTGATTGTCGGGTATCTGATCGCCGGCGGTCTTTACCGCCAGTCAATCGCTATAAGCAAAATAAGTAATGTCACTTTTTTACAATCTATTCCTTTTGCCGGTTTATTTGGATGGCTGTTTTTTAAAGAAAAGTTTTCTTTTAAAAAACTCATACTGCTTTTTATATCATATATTGGCGTAATACTTATCGCCGTAAAAGACTATCCCTTGATTTTCAGTTTTGGCAAGGGAGAAGTATTTTCTTTTATTTCGGCCGCGCTTTTTTCTCTTAGCTTTGTTTCCAGGAAGTGGCAGGGAAAGAGTCTTAATGATAAGGAGATCGTGCAGATATTGCTGTTTATCGGGACGATTATCCTTTTTCTTGTTTCTATGCTAAGAGGAGAAGGGTTTTTAGCCAAGCAACTAGGCATATTATTTGTGTTTTCAATCTTATTGAACGGTTTTTTAAATGCAATAAATTTATTTCTTATCAATTATGGATTTGCACGAGTAAAAGCGGTGTTGGCCAGTAATATCTTGGCATTAGAAGGTGTGTTTGCCCTGGTTTTGGCTTTTATTTTTTATCACGAGTTACCGGCATTAAGGGAGCTGTTGGGCGGAATAGTTATTCTAGCTAGTGTTATTATGATGAATAAAGTGGAAGAAAGCGAAAACTTGGAGCCGCCTCTGGGAGTCGGACCCAGAACCTCTCCCTTACGAAGGGAATGCTCTACCAACTGAGCTAAGGCGGCTTAAATGCTTTATTAAAACTAAGCTTATTTTACACAATATGAGAGAAAGAGGGAATAGTTATTGGGATATTTACCTAAATATTTCTCATGGTTTAAGAGGTCGTGGCTAAGGTTGGGGATTAAGGTTAGCGGTTAAGTTACAAGAACCTGCCTGTAAAATTCCGTTTACTATATATGTGATCGCATATGGTTTTAACGGGATTTTTTCAGATTGGTGTTGATTTTCAGGCAAATTTGAGGCAGATTTTAAGCAAATAGGATAAAATACAAGAATGATAGAAAATAAATATTTTAAAAGCCTCGCAGGAAACATTCCTTTGCCTTTGTTTTTTCCCGATGCGACCAGAGCAGTAGTAAAAACACTCGACAGCACCGACATAGAAGCAACAAAAACTCCGGGGATACTGGTAAACACATTCCACTTGTATGACGGATTGGGGAAAAAAGTAATGCAAGCCCATAAGGGGATCAGAAATTTTATGGGCTGGAAAGGAGCGGTGATATCCGACTCAGGCGGTTTTCAGGTAATGTCGCTGATTAAGGCCAATCCTAAAATAGGCAGAGTAGAGGATAAAGGGGTAGTTTTTCGTTTGAGCAAAAAGAAAACAGAAATTTTTTCTCCGGAAAAATCTATTGATTTTCAAATGGCTCTCGGGACAGATCTCTTGGTTGTTTTGGATGATTTCACCGGGCCAAATGACAAACGTGAGCAGGCTCGGGAAACTGTGGAAAGAACAGTACTATGGGCCAAGCGGTGTAAAAAGGAATTTGAGAAAATATGTGAAAGAAAAAAAATCACGCGTGAAAACCAGCCATATCTGATAGCGGTTGTACAGGGAGGTGAGTATATGGATTTGCGCAAAGAATGTACTCAGAGATTATGCGAAATCGGTTTTGACGGTTATGGCTATGGCGGATGGCCAATAGACAGGGAAGGCAACTTTGACTACCAGTCGGCGCAGATTATTGCCGATAATACGCCAAAGGACAGTTTGTTGTATGGACTTGGTATAGGCAAACCAAACGAAATCGCCGGATGTGTAAAGCTGGGATTTGATATTTTTGACTGTGTACTGCCGACCAGAGATGCCAGACACAAAAGGCTTTATGTATATGAGGCTGACTCAATCAATAAAATAGATGTTAGCAGGGATAAGTTTTATAAATATTATACTCCGGATAAAGAAAAATATTATCATGATACCAGGCCAATATCTACTGCCTGCGACTGTGCGCTTTGTCAAAATTACAGCCGGTCATATCTGTCACACCTTTTTCGTATAAAAGAACTAAGCTCCTTAAGGCTGGCAAGTATTCATAATCTTCGCTTTTACTCTATACTCATGGAAAAACTTAGAAAATTAAGGTAAAATAAATATATGGTAGCCGACAAATATATTGCTGTGTGGGTATCACACTCTTCAATCAGCGATTTTTTGCATTGTCCAAGGTCATATTTTTTGAAAAACGTTTTTCGTGAAGAGGAAAGCGGAAGAAAAATAACACTGATGAATCCGGCTTTGGCATTGGGGCAATGTATACATACATTATTGGAAAAACTATCCTTTTTGCCGACAGACAAACGTTTTACAGAGCCTCTTATGGACAGATTTGAAAAGGAGTGGCAAACAATAAGCGGGAAAAAGGGCGGTTTTGCGGATGAAAGACAAGAAGATAGCTTTTTTCAAAGGGGTAGTCAGATGATAACGAGGATAGTGCAGCATCCCGGTCCCCTGAAAGAGTTGGCTGTTAAAATACAGGATGATTTACCCCACTACTGGTTATCGGAAGAAGAAAATATTATTCTTTGCGGAAAAATAGATTGGTTGGAGTATCTCAGCCTGACAGATAGCGTACATATAATCGACTTTAAAACAGGAAAAAGCAGTGAAGATGAAAATTCTCTTCAGCTGCCTATTTATCATTTGCTGGTGCATAACTGCCAGGAAAGGAAAGTAAGCAAAGCCAGCTATTGGTATTTAGACAGAAGCGACGTACTATCTTCCCAAAAGCTGCCCGACCTGGAAAAATCAGAAAAAAAGATACTGACAATCGCCAGGAAAATAAAACTATCCAGACAAATGGAGCGTTTTTCCTGCCCAAACGGCAGTGCAGGCTGTAAGTATTGCCTTCCTTTTGAGAAAATAATCCACGGTGAAGCAGAAATGGTGGGTTTAAACGACTACAATGTAAATGTATACATAATACCTAAAAAACCTTATGACGAGATGGCCGGAAGTGAAATACTATAGTGGAATCAAAGGATAAAAATAAGAAGAATGGGATTTATTTAACAGCAAAAATACGTGACATGCCGCTGCCCCCGGTAGCGCTATTTTGT
>CAYNBK010000049.1:0-6405 GCA_964395485.1 uncultured Pseudomonadales bacterium | reverse complement strand
TCTGGTTTATTCTTTTAACTATGATAATGAGTTTGGCAGGGATATTTATGATATGCTGGGAATAGTCCAGGGGCACTTAAGACTGCTTGGCCCAAGGCTTTCCTTTGGCGGATTTATTTCCGGTCCTTACTACTATTATCTTTTTGCCATCCCGCTTTTTTTTGGTCAAAATCCGGCGTCTTTGCTATATTTTAGCGTACTAGTTTATATATTTGGTCTTGGTATTTTGTTTTGGTTTTTTGCCAAAAAAGGAGAAATCTTATCTGCTTTTTTGTTTACAATGTGGGTAGGGACCAGCTCTTATTTTATATTTTCTGTTCGCAATCCGGGCAATGCTTTTTCTTACTTTTGGCTCTTAATTCTTTTCGCAGTTTTGTTTTTAAAGAAGACTATTTTTCCAGCAAGTCCAGCAAGGACTGACCCTGCTAGCAGGGTCAGTCCTTGCTATAGTTTGGGTTTGGGGGTTTTGGCGGGGATGATTGCCAATTTCCATTTTGTGAACCTTATTATTTTTTCTGCTTTTTGGCTTTGTTGGTTTGTTTTAATCCCCAAGGACAGAAATAAAACGCTGTATTTTCTGGCGGGCTTAATGCTTAGTTTTTTACCACAAATTTTGTTTGAGCTGCGCCACGGCTTTGTGATGATAAAAAACACTTTTGTAGCAAAGTCTTATGAAAATTTTACCGAACGGGTTTTACCTACGGCCTTGCCGGTCAGCAAAAACCCAATCAGCAATTTCTTTTTGATCGCAGGTTATATTAACAACTGGATGCAGGGCAGTTTTTTAACGACTTTTTCGCTTTTGCTGTACTTTAGCATTAAAAATCTAAAGCAAATGAGCGATAAGGAGAGAGTTTTAGTTGGTACTGGTTTCTTGGCCTTTATTGTTTTGCTTTTTCTTGCCCGTTTCCAGTTTGTATTTCATTATTTTTTGCCCTTTTTACTCATGTTTCAAATTTCGCTTTTTTTAGTGGTTAAAAGAAAAAGAACAAAGTTTATTTTGTTTTTACTACTTTTGATCGTAAATTTATTGTTTTTCCCCAAAAGTTTTTATACACAATCGACTCGGAAGTTATCCGACTTTGAAAGTTTTAGCCATCAGCTTATTGCCGATAAGGTTGTTTTGCCAATCGACAAATACAATATCTTTATAGTCAGGGAGACGCCTTATGCTATAGCAGGATGGGAATACCGCTTCTTTTTGAAAAAGTATAAGGCAGACCCCTTAAGCTCTTTTGACTATAATATCTCGCAAAAACTGCTGGTGATCGCCGAACCCGGACAAAAAATAGATTTAACCAATTTGCATACTTGGGAGTTTGGCGAGTTCGGAGAGTATACTGTAGAAAGAGAAGGGAAAATAGGGGAGAGGAGCCTAATATTATTAGGCAAAAAATACTAATATTCTGGATTAAAAATATAAACCTAAGCACTAATATTCTAATGTTCTAAATAATTTACCAAATATAATAATTTTTCAAGGAGAAAAAGTTTTTAACATTTGAGTTTTG
Organism: uncultured Pseudomonadales bacterium; assembly: GCA_964395485.1. Lineage (GTDB taxonomy): Bacteria > Patescibacteriota > Microgenomatia > UBA1400 > CAYNBK01 > CAYNBK01. Next base: position 4,894 of record CAYNBK010000049.1, on the reverse strand, counting down.
ATCATTAAAAAATTATTTTGAGCTTAGAATATTAGGATTTAGAATATTGATTTAAGTCATGAAATACTATTTTAAATACTACTTAATACTCTTGTTAATAGTTTTTGGGGCAATAATTGCCGGTCAGTTTTTACTGTCTTTTAAATATTCTTTTCCCTACGCGCCGGAGGTGCTTTACAAAATGGGGCCTTGGTGGTTTTGGCCTCTGGGGAATTTTGACGGAGTGCACTATCTTCTTTTGGCGCGCGAGGGTTATATCAGAGATCTTTATCAGGCTTTTTTTCCGGTTTACCCAATGCTTCTTAGGTTTTTTGAACAGTTTACCCGAAATTATCTTGTATCGGGCGTAGTTTTATCCGCCGCTTCTTTTTGGGCCGTATTGTATTTTTTTAATAAACTTCTTTGTTTGGATTTTAAAAATAGTACAGTGCGTAAAATACTGCTTGTTTTTGTTTTTTTTCCGACAAGTTTTTATTTTTTCTCGGTTTATACAGAGTCGCTTTTTATGGCATTAGTGTTTGCATTTTTTTACTACTTGCGGAAAAAGAAATATTTGCTGGCGGTACTGCTGGCAGGGACGGCTTCGGCAACCAGGTTAGTGGGGGTGTTTTTGGTGCTGAGTTTTTTGTATGAAGTGTGGCCGGTTATTACAAATATAAAAACGTATTCTCGCTTGTTTCACCTCTTAGGTGTAAAAAATTCACCTACGAGGCGCTGTCTGCAGTATTTAATTACAGGTGTTCTTTCTTTGATCGGAGTTTTTGGCTTTTTGTTTTATAGTTATTTTTTAATGCATAGATACTCTGATCCCCTGAAATTTTTGCATGTGCAGTCTGCCTTTGGAGCAAACAGATCATCCGGAGAATTGGTGCTTTTATACCAGGTGATATACCGGTATTTTAAGATGTTTATAACAGTTGATCCGAAAAACCCGATTTATTATTCTCTCAGTTTAGAATTTGCCATCAGTCTTTTATTTTTAGTTTTTATAGCTGTGGCATTTTTAAACAAAAAGCTGAAAATTAATAAAAACTATATACTTTTTTCGAGTCTGGCTTTTATTTTGCCCACATTGACAGGAACTTTTTCTTCAATGCCCAGATATGTTCTTAGTAGTTTTGTGGGTTTTATGGTCCTGGGGCAGATAAAGAACAAGGCGCTTTTCCGTTTTTGGATGATTTCGTCGGTGGGTCTTTTGCTAATAAATGCTGTGCTTTTTTATAGAGGATATTGGATCGCCTGAACTTAGTTCAGGCGCAAACTCTAATATCCTAAACTTTAATATTCTAAACAAATAACAATTATCAAAATTTTAATAATCAAAACCGAAAACAAAAAATATGACTTGGAAGAAAGGATTTATAGCTTCGCCTTAAGCGTTAGAAAGAAGCAGAAGAATTAAGAAAGATATTTGGAGCAATTATTACAAACAAGAAATAAATATATTTTGAAAATTTGATATTAAAGAATTGAAAAATTATATTAGTATATTAGAATTTAGAATTTTAAAAATATTATGCATATATTTATAAACGGCAATGAGGCAAACGTAGACAGGCCGGTGGGATCTAATGTTTTTGCCTTGGAGATTTTAAACAGCATTTATAGACTTGATAAGAAAAACAATTATACAGTTTTATTAAAGGAAGAGCCGAAAAAGCTAATGCCACCGGTTAGTGAAAATTGGAAGTATAAAGTGATCGGTCCGGCAAAATTGTGGACGCAGTGGGCGCTGCCGAGGTATTTGGCTTTATTGGCTCTAACCCCGGGGGATTCCCTTTCGCCTTCGTCAAGACTTCGGCGGATAAGTCGGTCAACCCCAGGGTTTTCTGCCAAGGAGCTAAAAATTAAAAATATATTGTTTTCTCCCGGGCACTATGGCGCCGCTTGGGGAAATATTCCACAAGTTGTTTGTGTGATGGATTTGGCATTTGAAAAATTTCCGAATGAATTTAAAGCAAGAGATTTATGGCAGTTAAAGATATGGACCAGAAGATCAGTTTCCCTTGCCAAAAAAGTGATAGCAATTTCAGAGAGTACAAAAAAGGATTTGGTGGAGTTGTATGGATTGCCCAGAAATAAAGTAGAGGTAGTATATCCGGGCAAGCCAGGTAATTTTCAATTTTCAATGATCAATTTTCAATCAATTTTCAATGATCAATTTATAAAAAGAATTAAAAACAAAAAATTCATTTTATTCATCGGGACATTACAACCAAGGAAAAATATAGGAAATTTAATCAGAGCATTTGCCATTCTTGTAAAGAAATACCCGGACTATAAACTGGTGATAGCCGGTAAAAAGGGATGGCTATATGATGAAATGTTTAGTTTAGTCAGAGAGCTGAATTTGGGGGATAAAGTAATTTTTACGGGCTTTGTCAGTTCCGAAGAAAAAGATATCTTGTTAAAAAAGGCGGAGTTTTTGCTTTTCCCGTCGTTTTATGAGGGGTTTGGCTTTCCGGTGTTGGAAGCTTTTGCGGCTGATTGTCCGGTATTGGCGGCAAGAAACTCCAGTTTGCCAGAAGTAGGGGGAAAAGCGGCAGTATATTTTGAAAATATAGAAAACCCTGAAGAAATGGCAAAAGATATGGAAAAAATGTTAAAATTAAGCGAAAGTAAGAGAAGGGGTTTAATAGCTGAAGGAAAGAAGCAGGTAGAAAAGTTTAACTGGAATAGCGCCGGTAAAAAAATAATTAGAATTATTGAAAATTGTAATCAATAATTGCTCTATTGTTTTATTGCTGAATTGTTTAGAATATTAGCAATTTGACGATATATCAATACAAAAATATGTCTATTTTTAAAGATAAATACGGAAAAAGTTTGAGTTTCAAAGAAGCAATGCCAAAACTAGTCAACCGGCTTTATAACTGCTTGCTGGATTTTGAGCTTTTTATCCTGCATTGTGTTGGGAAGCTTCCTTCTCATTTGGTACGGCGCTTTGTTTTTGGCTTGGGCGGGATAAAGATAGGCAGAGGCAGTACCATCCACGTTGGCGCCAGGTTTTTTGAGCCGAAAAATATCACAATAGGGGAAGACAGTGTGATCGGCTACCGTTGTTTTTTGGACGGCAGAGACAAGCTGGCGATAGGGAATCACGTTGATATAGCCTCGGAGGTTATTATTTACAACTCCAAGCATGATATAGATGACCCTTTTTTTACAGCCGAAAGCAAGCCGGTGCAGATAAAAGACTATGTTTTTATCGGCCCAAGGGCAGTAATACTGCCCGGAGTGACAATCGGAAAAGGAGCAGTTGTAGGGGCCGGTGCAGTGGTGACTAAAGATGTAGCTGACTATACGGTAGTGGGCGGCATACCGGCCAGGAAGATAAGAGAACGGAAGCTGAAGGATTTAAACTACAGGCTGGGAAGAGTGAGGCTTTTCCAGTAGGAAAAGTTAAATTCTAATATTTTAAGCATTAAAATACTAAAGATATTCAAATTTTAAATTAGCTTGAATTACGAAATGTTAGCAGACTTCATCGCGAAAACTCACTCTTTTCGTTATTGCGAGGAGTGAAACGACGAAGCAATCTTTATATGCCTGAATCCGAGATTGCCGCGGTCCGATTTTATCGGACCTCGCAATGACAAATAGTTTTTAAATAACAGATAAACAATTTCCTGATTCAGCTTAAAGTAGCAAGACTGTTGAAAATTAGAATATTGATAAAATATTTAGAACATTAGAGTTTAGAATATTAAGTTTATCATACTATGGATTTATCTATCATTATTCCTCATTATAAAACCTTAAAGCTGACGGAAGGGTGCGTGGAGTCTATTTTTAAATATACCAAAGGCTTGGATTTTGAAGTGATAGTAGTGGATAATGCTTCAAATGACGGATCAGGCGGGTATTTAAAGAAAAAATTTTCCAAAATAAAAGTAATTGAAAATAAAAAGAATTTGGGTTTTGGCGAGGCTTGCAATATCGGAGCAAGTAAGGCCGAAGGTGAATACCTTTGTTTATTAAACTCTGACATTTTATTGAAAGAAAATATTTTTCCGGAGGCTCTTTTATATTTTTCTAAAAATATCAAACTGGGGATATTGGCGCCCCGGCTTGTGTCTGAAAACGGCAGTATTCAATACTCCGGCGGTTCATTTCCAAGCCTTTCCAATATATTTTTCTGGAGTTTTTTTATAGACGATTTGCCCTTTTTTAAAAAAAGCCCCAATGCCTACCATATGGAGGATAAAAGTTTTTACCAAAGACAAAAATACTTTGACTGGCTGCAGGCGGCATGCTGGGTAATGCCAAAGAAAATCTATCAAAAGCTGGCAGGCTTTAACAGCAAATATTTTATGTATGTGGAAGATATTGATTTTTGCTACCGATTGTCTCTTGCCGGCTATCATGTGCTTTTGGCGCCGGGACTAAAAGTACTGCACTTGCAAAAAGGAAAGGCAAGCGAGGAGAGCATAAAAGGGGAATATAGGGGTTTATGGTTATTTTTTAAGACTTATCGGCCCGGCTTTGGGCTGGTTTTACTTAAATTTTTGCTCATGGCTAACGCCTTTTTTAGATACTTTATCTTTGGTATACTACTTGTTAATGCAAAAAGAAAAAAAGACTATTTTCAAGCCCTTGGCCGGATTGCCAAATTTAGGGCATAATCTGCTTTTTTATCTGGCCGGACTGCTGGCATTATTTATTCCTCTTTATCCAAAACTGCCATTGGTAGACATCCTGCCGGGCTATATTGTCCGTTTAAGGCTGGAGGACCTTTTGATAGTTATTACTTTGCTGGTATTTGGGGTTAAGGTAAGGCGGGAAAAAATAAAACTTAGGAGCAATCCGATTTTCCCCCTGATGACAGTGTATTTTATAGCCGGTTTTTTGTCTATTTTGTCGGGTATGTTTTTGGTAAAATCTATCCCCCTGC
>CAYNBK010000048.1:0-6416 GCA_964395485.1 uncultured Pseudomonadales bacterium | reverse complement strand
AAGGTATTCTTCTAGCCGGCATGAGAACATTATTAACTATAAATCCCGAGGTGTCAAGAGAAATCCACCTCGGGGGTGGAAACTGGGGGAAGAATTACTTTGGCTTGCGCCAGGAGGCCCATTTGCATTTGGGGTAGTTGGAACAGCCGTAAAAACGCTTGCCTTTCTTTGTCTGGCGGACAAGTATTTCCCCGCCGCAATCCGGACATTTTACACCCTGAATTACTTCTTTATAAACAGCCTTCCAGCCGCAATCCGGGAAACGGGAACAGGACAAGAATTTTCCAAAACGGCCCACTCTGATTACCTGCTCACCTTTACCGCATTCGGGACATTTTTGGCCGGTTTTTTCAGTCGGTATCTCTACTCTTTTGGCTTTGGCAAGCGCTTCTTCAACGCACCCGGAAAAAGGTCTATAAAAAGCGCCTATTACATCCTGCCATTTTTGCCGTCCTCCGGCTATACTGTCCAGTTCGTCTTCCATCTGGGCGGTAAACTGATAGTCCATAACCTTGGGAAAGTTTTCCTCTAGAAATCCAGTCACGGCAGTCCCTACGCTTGTCGGAGAAAAACTGCCGGATTCTTTTTCTACATATTGTCGGAGCTGAATAGTGCTTATAATCGGTGCATAGGTGGAAGGACGGCCGATACCGCGCTCCTCCAGCGCTTTGATAAGTCCGGCTTCGGTATAGCGGCCCGGCGGCTGGGTTTGTTTGGCTTCGGTTTTTAAACCCGATAAATTTAACTTATCTCCTTTTGATAAATCGCCAATATTTATCAGCTCCGGATCCTCCTCTATTTTTTTACCCCAAACCGCCAGATATCCGTCAAACAAAAGTTCCTGACTGTTTTTGCGAAGCAGATATTTATCCGCCGACACGTCTATCGTTAGTCTTTTATAAACAGAGCTGGCCATCTGCGACGATAAAGCCCTTTTTTTTATCAGTTCGAACAGTTTTTCTTCCTCCGGCGCCAATTTGCCAATATTATCCAGCCTGGTCGGACGGATAGATTCGTGCGCTTCCTGGGCGCTTTTGGCTTTAGTCTTATAAAGGCGGGGCTTGTCCGGCAAATACCTGCCGCCATACTCAGTTTTTATATAGGCGCGAAGCATATCTAGCGCCTGGACTGATAAAGCCAAAGAGTCGGTCCGATGGTAGGTAATCAAGCCCGCCTCATAGAGACGCTGAGCAGTGCTCATGGTTTTTTTGGCACTAAAATGGAAAAGATTGGAAGCACTCCGCTGTAAAGTAGAAGTAATAAAAGGAGGCACGGGATTTTGTCTGGCTTCCTCGCTTTTTATATCGGCAATTTTATAAAGCGCCTTTTTCAGCTCTTGTTCAATCCTCTCAGCTTCATCACTATTCCCCACCTTTGCATTTTTATCATTTATTTTAATGAGTTTGGCAGTAAAATGCTTGTTTTTATTTTCTTTATATAGCTTGGCATAAAACTCCCAGTAGTTTTCCGGGACAAAAGCATTTATTTCCCTTTCCCGATCGACAACCAGACGTACAGCCACCGACTGCACCCGGCCGGCAGAGAGCCCCCGCCGGACCTTGCGCCATAAAACCGGGGACAATTTATAACCGACCAAGCGGTCTAAAACTCTCCTGGCTTGCTGGGCATGTACCAAGTTTATGTTTATAATGCCCGGTTCTCCCAGTGCTTTGGCCACCGCTTCTTTAGTAATCTCATGAAAAGTAATCCTGACTGTTTTGATCTTATTCTGGCTTTTTTTTAACAAATAGGCGACATGATAAGCGATGGCTTCCCCTTCCCTGTCCGGATCGGTAGCCAAAATAAGTTCAGCCGCTTTTGCACCGGCGCTTTTTATATCGGCTATAATATTTTTTTTCCCCGGCATAATCTCGTAACTGGGCTTAAAACCATTCTCTGTATCTACTGACATTTTTTTCCTGGGTAGGTCGCGAACATGGCCCATGGAGGCCATTATTTCATAACCCTTGCCCAAAAAACGGCTTAGGGTTTTAGCTTTTGTCGGTGATTCAACAATTACCAGTTTCATATTACAAGATAATATAATATCTTTCTTATTTTTGCACGGGTAGTTTTTTTTGCTTACAAGGACATATATTGCCCATCACCAATATTTTTTATAATTCCTCTTAGCTCCAGCCCTGTTAATAGAACTAAAGCCTGGCCGGCCGGTATGCCCAAATCCCTTATAATTTGATCTGTGCTTTTGGTCCCCGAAAGCAAGCTGTGATATATTTTTTCTTCCTCACTGCTGGCAAATTTTAAGACTTTTTTCTTTTCACCTGACAGATCTCTAGCAAACTGCAGCTCCTCCAAGATATCTTCTATCCCTGTAGTCAGTTTAGCACCTAATTTTATCAGCTCAGCCGGCCCGATCGATAATGGGTTATTTATGGGTCCTGGCACACAGAAAACCTCCCTGCCTTGATCGGCGGCAAAAGCGGCTGTATTTTTGGTGCCTGACTTGCTGGCCCCTTCGGTGATAAGAACGCCCAGCGACAAACCGCTGATTATCCTGTTTCTGGCCGGAAATTGGCTGGGATGCGGGCTTTGACTAGGGGGGTATTCACTTACTACCGCCCCGTTTTTACAGATTTCCTGCGCTAAACTGCGGTGCTCGGGCGGGTAAATATAGTCATGCCCCGAGCCGAGTACGGCGATAGTGCGGCCACCTTTACCTAAAGCCACCCGGTGAGCAATGCTGTCTACCCCTCTGGCCAGTCCGGAAACAATAGTAAACCCATGGTCCACTATTTCGGCGCTCAGTTTTTGGGTAACCTCTCTGCCATAAGCTGATGGCTTCCTACTGCCTATAACGGCCAGGCTTTTTTCATCCTCCGGTTTTAACTCACCCATTATATATAGTACCAAGGGGGGGCTTTGAATTTCTTTTAATGATTTTGGGTAATTTTTGTCTTCAATCGCAAGATATTTTACCAGCGCTTTTTCCAAACGAATTTTGTACGAATCTAGATCAAATTTTTCCCGAAAAAGCAAAAAACGCTGTACCAGGCTAAAAGGCAAACGGCTTTTGTTTATGGCCCTACTTTTTGCCTGCCAAAATTTAGCCAAACTGCCAAATTCGACCGCTATTTTATTGCTGGTTTTATAGCCAATCCCATCAAAACAGGATAAAGCCAAATAAACATCTGCTTCAGTAAATTTTTTCATTCATTTTCAAAATAATATTTTAGTATCTTTTTGGCTGTTGGCGCCGCTTCATAAGAACCCTCTCCTGCCTTTTCAGCTAGCACTGTCACCACTATTTCCGGTTTTTCAGCCGGTGCATACAGGCTAAACCAGGCATGGGTCTGGTTTTCGGCATCGCCTATTTCGGCCGTACCGGTTTTACAGGCAATACTGATTTTTTTAAAGCCGGCCGAAACAGTCGACTCGCCTCCTATGCCAAAGTTAAAAAAAGGCCACCCCGTACCCCCCGGCTCACAGGCCTTTACCATCCCGCTTTTAATAACATCCAGATAGTTTTGCTTTATCCCCAAATCTCGGCATTCAGCTTTTACAGAGCTTTCTTTATCTCCGCTGTATGCCAAAATTTGCGGCTTGCACCAAGCTCCATTATTGGCCAAAGCAGATACCATCTGGTTTATTTGAATAGGGGTTACCAATATATTGCCCTGGCCTATCGAAGAAATAATAGTATCTCCCAAGTACCAGTCCTCGCCTTTTATTTCCTGTTTCCATTCCGGCGAAGGGAAAAGGCCTGCTTCCTCTCCCGGCAAATCCAAACCGGTTTGTTGCGCCAAGCCAAAGTTTTTGGCCCAATCGCCCATACTTTTTATACCCACCTCCTGTCCGACATTATAAAAGAAAATGTCATTGGAGCGCTGAAGGGCTTTTACCAAATTTACTTGGCCCTCTGTCCGGCCATACTGGGTATAGTACCAATTGGCAAAACACCACTCGCCTATACAAAGCTGTCCGGTGTCCTCAAAAGTAGTATCCGGACTTATTTTCCCGCTTTCCAGGCCGGCTATGGCCGTAATCATTTTAAAAGTACTGCCTGGCGGATAAAGCCCGCTGACAGCCCGGTTAAAAAGCGGCATTGCCGGATCGGAAAAAAGACCTGCTAAAAGTTCAGGTGAAGTCTCATTTTTTATGGTAAAAAGGTTTGGATTAAAAGCAGGCAGAGACAGCAGGCTGAGGATTTTCCCGTCGGGCCTGGAAATAATAATGGCGCCGTTTTCCCCGTTCATAGCTTCAGCTGCTGCTTTCTGCAAGTTTTTATCAATAAAAAGATGCAGGCTCTGGCCGGGTATGGCTTCTTTGTATCCTATCTCTCTTATTGTTTGCCCGGCAGTATCTGTCTCCACCAGGCGCTCTGCCGGCTGTCCACGAAGTTGAGTGTCATATTCCAGCTCCAAACCGCTTTTCCCCACCAAGTCTTTTGGACGCAATTCTTTTTTGGCTAAATCGTCTTCGCTTGCTTCAGCAAGGTAACCAATAATGTGGGAAAAAAGGTCTAGGTCGGGGTATTTGCGCCCTTCCGGACTGTTTCGCGCCAATACCTCTCCCCTGCTGTCAAAAACAACCCCCCTGGGAGCCGCTTCAAAAATGATTTTTATCCTGTTTTCCCGACTTCTTTGTTCATACTCTTTGCCTTTTACCACCGCGAGAAAAAACAACCTTGCACCAAGCAGTAAAAAAACCAATATTGTTAGCAATTTTAGCATAAATGCGATTTTTTTCATCTTAAAAATATTTCCGACTCTTTTTTCCAGAAAAAAAGATTTTTGTTGGAAATAAATCTCCAAATAACAAACAAAAAAATAAGCAAAAACGTCTCTAACGGGTTTACTTTCTTCCAAAGAAAAAGCTGGATCACTATGTCTGTTAAAACAAGAAAAACCAGAACAGTCAAATTGTTTTCACTGCCAAGTTTTTGCCTCTGCCAAAAATATACCGCTGTTACAGCCAAAAACAAAAGCGAAGAACTGCCAATGAGGCGTAGATTCACCAAATCGAACACCAAACCGCTAAAAAATGCCAAAAAATATGCCTTTGCCATGGCTTTTTTATTGATAAAATATAAGGGCAGGAGCCATAGCAAATTGATAGCTAAAATATTGCTATAAAGCCAGGATAAAAGGAAAGAAAACAAAAGAAAAATAAAGTAAATAAGCGCTTTTGACATAAATAAAGTATAACACAGGAGGATTTAGTTGAAATTATTTATCTTGCTGTTTACTTCCTGCCAGGAAATAGGATAGCTTTTTACCTCATCCGGAGCATTGTACAAAAAATCCGGCCGGTAAGAAATGAGCAACACCGGAGTATTTGTGCTGGCAGACTCAGGCGCGATATTCCTATCCGTCATACTTAGAGAGCTCAAAGCTATCAGCGAACCTTCAAAAACCAGCTGTCCGCAGTCACCGGCCGAGATATTAATATCCTGATCGCTTATGTATATACCCTGAATATTACCAACACTTGAAGCCAGCGGACAATAACTTATATCTATGCTGTCTGCAGAAACCAGCATCAAAAAAGAATTTGTATGCGAGGCCAGCACCTCATTATCCAGAGATACAGCTGTACCGGCGGGGGCCAGAATAATAAGCTGGGTGTTGTCCCCCAACGTACCTCTCATAGTAAAAGTAGACAAAGTTGGCCGGATTACCTGTAAGCCAGTACTTAAATCGTCAAGAGTGAGTGATGTTTGGTCTAAATCTACAACAAAATCTGCCAGTTTGTTTGCCCAATAGGCATAATCAGGCAAAGAGTTTGTGCTCATACCGTTTGTACTTTCAACATACCAGTTGCTCGTTTGTCCTATGCCAAGCGCATAAGCGCCGCCGCTCACAGACCCGTTTATACTGATGGCTATTCCGTTTATTTTGCCAACGAGTGAGTCAGGTGCGTCATTTACCAAATTTAAATATTTATAACAAGCCAGCGATGGACTGCAACCGTTGGGTATTATCGTCTCGATACTGCCGTTGTTTGCCCAAATATCGCCCAATTTAGACTGCCACCAGGATTCTGGTGCGCCAACATTGACTCTGGCTGTATCAGCACAGGTATTGCCTGTCCCAATTAAAGAAATTTCGGCTGTAACATTGGCTGTACCGCCAAGGCCGGCCGAGTGGATATCTACGCCTGTTTCTGAACCGTTTAGTGTCGTGGCTACATTTGTATCGTCAGAACTATAATCTACTGTGTCTATACTGCCGCCGCCCCTTATTTCTACGTCGCTTAAACTCATTGCTTGGTCTGGATCACCAAGATACATTGAAAGCGGATCCGGGGCAAGGCCATCATCCTTGTCAATTTCGCAGGCCACCGGTTCATGCATGCCAAAATTTCTCTCATAAGCAACACCAGGCGATACTGTCACTGTATAGCTGGCACTGCCAACATAGGGCGCCGGAGGCTTAGAAAATGACTGCGGCAGAGAA
>CAYNBK010000047.1:0-6551 GCA_964395485.1 uncultured Pseudomonadales bacterium | reverse complement strand
AGGGAAAGGTTATGCTGTGCGCTATGGTTTTGCCAGGGCAAAAGGAGATTTAATCGCTTTTATCGATGCAGGGATGGATATTGAGCCGGAGGGAATACCGATGCTACTTGAGCACATGCTGTGGTACGAGTCTGATGTGATAGTTGGATCTATCCGTCACAGTGTCTCCAAAGTAAGGGGTTATCCGCTAAAGCGGAAAATACTCAGTTGGGGATACCACTGGCTGACGAGGTTGCTTTTTGGACTCCGGATTACTGATTCCCAGCGGGGATTGAAGATATTTAAGCGTTCTGTTTTGGAAAAGGTTTTGCCGCGGCTGCTGGTTAAACAATACGCTTTTGATATTGAAATGCTGTCTGTTGCCAAGCGTTTGGGTTTTGATAAAATCCATGACGGACCGGTGGAAATGGACGCGGAAAAACTGCGCTATTCGAGTGTTGGGGTAAGTACCGTCTGGAGCATGCTTTGGGATACAATGGCGGTTTTTTACCGTCTTTATATACTCCGCTATTATGATGACAAAAACAAAAGGCGCTGGAAGTATGACCCGGAGCTGGAGATGAGAGTGAATGTGGTATAAAGTGGGAAATTTCGAATTTTTAATTGACCCAATGTCTAATAAAATGAAAAGAGAAAAAGAGGCTTAGAAATAGTTGATGGGGGGTTAATTTTCAACTCCCCATGATTATATTTATCGTTAGTAATAAATTGCAAGAAGATTTGCTTAATATATGCCAGAATTTATTGATAGAGCTAAAGAAGTTACTGAAAATTTGAGTTATGCTTTACGTAGAAGGTTTAATAGGAAGAGGAAAGTTGAAAGAGCTATTTTGCCAAAAGATTTTACCCAACTTGAGGTAGCACAGTTTATTGCCGAAAGCCAAACAGCAAAATTGCTAACTACCGAGCCAAATAAACTACAGCAATACCAGGATTATCAACTTGATACAAAGGATAGATTGGAAGCGCTGTCCAATTACACAATTCTGGAGCTTGGTAGAGCAATGCCGGGTTGTAGATCAAACGAAATAGTAAAAGTTGATGAAAGATGGAAATCTGATTTTATTGCAGATTGGGTTTGGTCTGGAGTGCCAGCTGATTATGGCGAGAGATGTAAGGAAAAGTGGAAAAGAATAAAAGAGTTGGCTTGGCCAATATTTTTATGGCATGGAACAAGCCCCCCGACAATCAAAAATTAATGCGAGAATCTGGCAGACACTATATATACCTGCATGAGACCTTAAGCACTGGGACTTATGCAGACGCTAGGGCTATGATGGGGTATGCAATACCGGCCCCAGATTTGACAGTTTCAGAGGAAAATCCACAGCACGATTGCCACAAGACGGGTGTAGATACTGATAGTGGTTTACCCTATATCGGGGTAGGCGAGTTTAAGGATTTAGGGAAAAAACCATATCTAAAACTAGAGCATAAGTTTACTTATCCCTTTTCTGATGAGCTTATACAATATTTACAAGCGATGGGAATAAGTTATGAAATAAAGCATAATGAGAAAAGAGTAGAAGTTCCACTCTTTCAGCGGTATATTTCAGGGGATGGTATTTTCACATCAAATGGCGAAGAATATATTGGAGAAAAACCAAGACCATGGGATTCTGACTTGCTGGGTCCAGATGAGGTTATTTTTAAAGATGAGACAAAAATTAAGATTCCACCAAAACCAATTCCGGTACCAATGGGAAATTAAGCTTTAATTTTCAGAAATATTTGCTAATAAATCCTTAACTAACAGGTTAGAGTCTGTTATAAAAAGGACAGAAAAGCGCTTACTATATGTGTACAAATGCAAGAAAAAAGAAATACTAGGGTTAATAGTGGATATTATAAGAGTAATTATAAGGGTGATAATAAAGGGGATAATGGATAAGGCAATGATAAAAAAAACTGGGCGATATTCGCTGTGGCTGGAACCAGACGCTAAGATAAAAAACCAGCTGCAGGAGATTATATGTAAGTTGGCAAAACAGCATAGATTACCGTTTTTTGAACCGCATATTACTTTGCTGGGTGGGATTGAAACAAAAGAAGAAAAGGCAATTAGCAATGCCGAAAAAATTGCAGCCGCTTTTGATAAATTTCCTTTGGTTTTGGGAGAAGTTTCTTTTAGCACTACTTATTTTCAGTCGGTTTTTGTGCGGGTGAAAGCCAGCGCCAAACTGATGGAAGCAAATATAATGGCCAAAAAGCTGTTTGGGGTGGAAAATAATGTTTTTATGCCGCATATAAGTCTGCTTTATAGAGATCACAAAATGGAACTGAGGGAAAAGATTGCCTCAAGAATAAAGTTACAAAAGCTTGATTTTTTGGCAGAAAAAATAATCGTAATTCCAGAAAGTATTAATCCCGCCGATTGGGTTCATTTGGCGGAGGATAGTTTTGCAAATGAATAGAGACAGAAGGGGCCTGCCCCTTTTTTAAGCTAATGATTAAGTTTTCTATTATCGTTCCGGTAAAAGCAGTTAGTAAAAATATCGCCAAGGAGCTGATTCCGGCATTAGAAAAACAAAAGCGGCGCGATTTTGAGCTGATTATTGTAGCGGATGGAAAAAAGGAGGGGATTGCTTTGTCGCCGGCTCCTCGCAATGACTGGAGAAGAAAGGCTGGAATGACAAAGATGGATTCTGGGCAAGCCAGAATGACAGACGTTAAAGTTAGAATGATTTTTTCTCCGTCCAAAGCGGGGCCGGCGGATAAAAGGGACTTGGGGGCTGATAAGGCCAGGGGAGAGATACTGGTTTTTATTGATGATGATGCCTATCCTGCCAAAGACTGGCTGAAAAATGCTTTAGTTAATTTTGATAAGTCTGAAGTGGCCGGAGTGGGGGGGCCGGGAATAACGCCTCCTTCTGACAGCTTGCGGCAGAAAGTATCCGGCCATGTCTGGAGTACTTGGCTTGGTGCCGGTGGAGCCGGAGTATACCGCAACCGGCTGGGGAAAAAGCGGGAAGTAGACGATTATCCTACTTTTAATTTACTAGTACGCAAAAAGGATTTTGGAAAGATTGGTGGTTTTGACTCCAATTTTTGGCCAGGGGAAGATACCAAATTGTGTCACGATTTGGTCTATAAGTTGGGTAAAAAAATAGTATATGACCCCAGAGTTTTAGTTTATCACCACCGGCGGGAAGTGTTTGGAGCACACCTGAGACAAATCTCCCGTTTTGCCGTTCACCGCGGACATTTTGCCCGAATTTTGCCAAAAACCTCACGGCGCTTGTCTTATTTTATGCCTGGTTTGTTTGTTTTGTTTTTGACTTTGAGCCTTTTTTTAATAGCCTTATTGGAAATTTTTTCGCTGTGTTTTATATCTATTCCGCTTTATCTTTTTTACTTTACTTTACTTTTGTTATATTTATTTTTATTAATATTTACCGGTATTCAAATAGGCATCAAAGAAAAAGAGTGGAGAATAGGAGCGCTTTTAGTACCGGCCATTGCCGCTACCCACCTGCTATATGGAATTTTATTTATAAAAGGATTTGTAACCAAAAGACTGGAAAGATAGGAAAGAGTTTTTTTAAGGCACTGGGGTGGGGGCAAGGGAAGGATCGAGTAGGATGGCTTTTTGCTGGTATTCCTGGGCTTTGGCGCTGTCTTCCAGTTTTTCATAAATCACCGCCAGGTTTTGGTAGAGATTGGCGTTATCGGGACTGACGGCGATCGCGGCTTCGATTTTTTCCTGGGCTTTGGCTAAATCCCCCCGGTTGAAATAGATGTAGGCCATGTTTTGATAAGACTGCCAAAGTTTGGGATTATTGTCAATCGCTTGCTGGTATTCGGCTAAAGCTTCATCATACTTTTGCATTTGGACATAGATATTGGCCAGGTTATGCATGGCATCGGCATAACGGGGATTGAGCTCGATAGCCCGTTTAAACTCGGATGCTGCCTTGGGAAGGTCTCCGGTGCGGCCGTAGTAGTCGCCCAGATTGTTGTGGTTTTGGGGGCTTGATGGCGAGGTTTTGGCGGCAGCCAGCCAGAGATGATCTTGATCCTTCCAGTCGATATTGCGGATGATGGTGCGGATAGTCAGAACGCTAGTCAGTAAAATAAATAAAGCCAGGCATAGATTTTGGTATTTTTTGTTTTTGTAAAGGCGGTAAAAAATCCAGGCTACAGCCACATATATGCCCATCGCTCCCAAATAAACATAACGTTCTGCCACTATCCAGGAAATACCCCAGGGGGTTAGGGTAGGAAGCAGGGTTATAACAAAAAAAGCCAGCCAGAAAAAGAGTCGATGCTTTACTTTGAGTAGATAAAGAGTAAAAAGTAAAAATAATAAAGTAAGAGAAAATCTAAGGATGTATTCTAGGCTGATCATGTGCATTTCTGAGTGGTAGAGCGTGAGCGCTTTGGGCCAGATAATAAGCATAAGATAGTTTGAAATAGAAATGGGTATTTGCAGTAGAGGGTTTATAGTCTGGGGGCTTTGATAGTAGTCGGTCTGCAGGGTAGATATGCGCTGGGGAATTTTGACTATATATAAAGATACCCAGGCGGCGGTGAGTAAAAACGGAGCAATAAGAGACTTCCACTGTTTTTTAATGCTTTTGTGCGCAATGACAAGTGTAAACAAAGTAATACCAAAACTCATGCTTTTTTCTGATGAAAGTAAAGCTAAAAAGTAAAATAATAGCGAGAAATAATAATATTTTTTGTTTTTTTCACCAAAAAGGAAAGCGGCCAAAGCAAGAAGATAAAAAAAGGCCGATTGGGTATAGGGGCCGCCTGAAATCCAAGCCACTGCTTCGGATTCCAGGGGATGAACGGCAGCCAGAACGGCGGCCATAAGCGCTAAGGGCCGAGAAAACAAAAAAGTCAGGATAAAATAAAGGGTAATAACAGTCCCCAGATGAAAAAAGACATTTAGTAAGCGATAAAAAAAAGCTGTTTTGCCAAAAACAGCATTGACAAGAAATAGTAAAAACGGCCTAAGTACTACCGGTGTTTGAGAGGTGACATAGGAAAAAGATTTTAAGTTTGGATTGTCCCGGATAGTGGCGATGTCGTCTGATAAAAACTGGTTGGGAAGTGAGTTGGCATAAGCAGTAAAAACTAAAACTGTTAGTAAAATAAGCTGGTATTTATGCCGGATAAGCCAAGCTTTTAAGGAAAAAGAGCCGGGTAGACCCGGGACATCAGGTGATTTTTGTTTTTTTAGCGGGGAGGAGATAGATTGATATTGGGACATTTTTTCTTTGCCCCAGCGTTTTTTCAGATATTTGAGCAGCTCTTTTTGTTCTACGTTTAGCTGAGTAGAAATATCAGCTAAGCTGTGGATTTTTAGGTGTTTGAGCAAATATTTTTTTTGTTTGGCGGAAAGGGACATAAATTAATTATAGTATATGGATTATAGACGAGGAAGGGAGAGTTTTAGGGTAATAAAACTGAGGGATTGCTTCTCCCGATTTTATCGGGATCGCAATGACGGGAAATAAGAGCTAGAGAGTTAGAGAACAGGAGAGTCTTAGAATGATAAAACTGAGGGATTGCTTCTCCCGATTTTATCGGGATCGCAATGACGGGAAAAGGAGTTATTCAACGGCATGAAGTTTTTATCCCGTATGCAAGTTTTTTTCTAGCTGGATGAGGTCTACTTTAATCGTCTCCCAAACTATTTCATAATCTACTCCCGAGTAATCATGAATTAGCTTGTCTCGCATGCCGGTCATTTTTTGCCAGGGAACATCAGGGTGCTCCCGCCTAATTGAATTTGGGATTTTTTTGGCCGCTTCACCAATAACTTCAAGGCTGCGCAAAACAGCGTTTACTGTTTTACGGTCAGCAGAAAAATCAAGGAATGTCATATTTTTAGTAAAATCCGCAATATCTTTTAATGCGGTGCGGATATCATCGAGATAGTCTTCGTAAATTGGGTTTTCCATAATTATAGGTATACCAGTTCGTGAAGAATACGTTTGCCGATTTTAGGCTTTAAAGCGTTTTTTGTCACTAAATCTACCTTTATTCCAAGCTTATCGGAGAGGTGTTGTTCCAGATCCAGGAATGTAAAAAACCCAACCGGCCGGGAGAATTCGACCAAAATATCCATGTCGCTATCTGGTTTTTCTTCTCCGCGGGTAAAAGAGCCAAAAACTGCCAATGATTTTACTCCGTATTTTTTTTCTAAAAAATCTTTAGTATTTCTTAAGATTTGTTTTTTTTCTTCGAAGCTGACCATGCATCTATTTTAACATAAAAGAATTTATATTGTTTTTAGCAGGCAAAGGTTTAGAAAAGTTTAATTCAAAAAATCAGAGAACAAGGCAGGGTATAAGAAACAGAATAGATATCCCGAGGTGTCTTGAGAAATCCACCCTCCAGAGCCAGAGGCGGGCATGCCTCGGGGGTGTAAAAGAGGAGAATTTATAGTTTTGAAAAAAGAAGGTCAAGAGCTTTTTTGGTGAGGGATAGTTTAACTGGTTAATCCCCGCCGTTTAGGGCGGGGAACCTTAGGGAGGGGATTTTTAAGGGGGAGGAACGCCCCCTTAAAAGAGACTTACTTGGTATAATTAAGGCAGAAA
>CAYNBK010000046.1:0-6640 GCA_964395485.1 uncultured Pseudomonadales bacterium | reverse complement strand
CGAAAATCAAATTATTTTCAAAAAGTGGTAAATTTGATTTGCGCTTACTATACTTTTTTCCTTAATTTTTGAGTTTGCTATAAGTGTATTTTAAAAAATTATTTCCTTATCCTAAAACCAAAACTAAATAAACTTTTTTTATTAAATATAAATTTTTATAATATCCTATAATTTTGGTAAATTTGTTTTGGTTTTACTATAGGCATAAGATAAACATGGAGTCTTGCGTCATTCTGGCTTGCCCGCCTTGGGAGGGCCCAGAATCCGCTTTACTGCCTCAGGATAAATCAGATTCTGGATACTCCGCCAGCTGGCGGATTACCAGAATGACTACTGGGAAGGCAATTCCATATGCGATGCGGAACACGCGATAAATAAAATATAAAAGCAGATCCTAAAATGAATTCAGGATGAGAAAAGGAAATAAAATCAGGGTGAGAAAAATGCGAAAGTCGCATCCAAAAAGAGGCGCTTGATAACAGTTGTTGACAAGGCCGGATAGACTCTACTACACTGAAAGAATGAGACAAAGCCTGTCCAAGCACGGTAAACCGTTTGTAATTTTTGTGGCCATGGTGGTTTTTTGCGCCTCGTTTTTTGACAGCTATTTTGTCCTCAGGCAGATAAAAAACAAGGATGAAACAATAAAAACAGACAGCTTTAAAGTGCTTGGCGAAAGTACAGAAATGCCTGCCGGAGCCATACCGGGAAAACTGCTGGTGCAGTTTAAAAAAGACCCAAAGATAAAATATCAAAGCGCTATCAGATTTACAGTTCCTCTGCTAAATATCACCTTAAGCTTGCGCCGCGAAGGTTTTGTCTCTACAGCTTTTGGCACCCAGCTAGACAATATACTAATAAGTCAGCCCATTAAAGAAGCCGGGGAAAGCTTCCGCTTTTCCGACAATAAGTCATTGCAAACTATTGTATACGAAAACAGTGAAAGTCTTGGCGCTTTAAAAGCCGAGCTTGAAACTAATCCCGAGGTCGAATCTGTCGGTTATGATTATTTTGTTAAATTAAATACCGCCCCAAATGATCCATACTACCCGCTTCAGTGGAATTTGGACCAAATAAATATCGAGTCTGCCTGGAATATACTAAGCGACTATCCCAATAACAACCCTATTTTGGTGGCAGTGCTTGATACCGGCATGGCCTATGAAAACTATCAAGACCCCTACCCGTCTTATTGCTATGACGAATGTGGCCCTAACTATGCCTGTATCAATGCAAATGCCCAATATGCCAAACACCCTGATATAAACAGCGGCTCCGTCGTACCGGGGAAAGACATATTTGATGCAAGTGCGCATACGGCGGCCAAGGACCCGCATCCGGATGATGACCACTTTCACGGTACTTATGTCAGCAGTGTAATACTGCAAAGCATTAACAATGGACAAATACTGGCGGGCATGAATAATCACCAGAATAAAATAAGGGCCAAGGTAATGCCGATAAAAATGATAGATCGCTTTGGAAATGGCACTGTAGAGGGATTGTTGTCGGGCCTAAACTATATTTTAGAATACAACCAGGAACATATAGAGAAAGTCCGGATAGCCAACCTCAGCCTTGGCATGTATAATTATGAATATGTGGATCCAGGAACCAGGTCTATAGTTGAATCGGCGGTTAACGATCTAAAAAACAATGAAGTTTTGCTGATCGCTGCATCGGGTAATGATGGTTCATCTCCTGTTTCTTTTCCTGCTAGTATAGATAGTATAGTCAGCGTCGGGGCAGTTCGCTTTGACAAGCAGAGGGCCACTTATTCAAATTTTGGTACAGGCCTCGATCTGGTTGCCCCGGGCGGAGAAATGGTGCTAAACAGCCAATTAAATGACCAAAATGGGGACGGGTATATTGACGGAATTTTTTGGACAACCCTAATACCAAGCTCCGACCCTTATGAACCGGCCGAAAACGATTTTACGAATTTTACATCTATTGCTTCAACTAGTATTTGCAATTCATCTGCTTATGGCAGTTGTGGACTTTATCAAGGAACCTCCGGGGCCGCCCCGCATGTATCCGCTTTAGCGGCAATGATCCTTTTTATAAACCCAAATTTGAGCATACAGCAGGTAGAAAATATTTTGAAAACAAACACCTACAATCCATACAATGATACCCTGCACTATGGCAGTGGGCTCATTAATGCCCAGACCGCTTTGCAGGCTGCGGTTGACAGCCTGCCTACGGCTACTCCCACGCCAACCAATACTCCCGTCCCCACTGCCACCAGTACACCTATCCCAACAAACACACCTAGGCCGACAAGCACGCCAAACCCCAGCCCCAGCCCAAGCCCAACCCCGACTACTGACCCAAATATAACGCCCAGTCCAACCCCCACGACTGACCCCAACGCCAGCCCCACGCCAACAACCACAACTACCCCAACCCCAACCGCTTCTGCTACCCCTACTCCGGCCGAATGGTGCGGGGATAATATTTGCCAGGCAAAGGAAAACATAGGCAGTTGCTACCAGGACTGCTGTCTCTATATAAGCGACCAGGGAGATATAAATAAAGACTGTCGGATAAACAGCGCCGACTGGGGTATAATGTGGTCCAACTGGACCAGAGCGGCAGACAAATGACAGATAAAAGGATTAAATGGCGGTCTATTTTTCAGGCAGGGTTTTTTTTAGCGGCCCTGCTTATAAGTTTTAGCTGGACGGAAAATCCGGTTCTTAATCTCTATACGCTCCAACTGGCGGCAATACTACTGGCCTTGTTTCTCCTATTATCCCGATTGCAAAAACAAAAACAAAATAAGTTCAACCCAAATTTTTTCCTGAACATTGTTATTCTGACAATGATCAGCCTGCTTTTAATTTTTTCTACCGGAGGGGCGGTGTCTCCATTGTTTTTTTTGGCATATTTTCTGGTTTTTGTCATTTCTTTGTTTATATCTCCTTTTATATCGATCGTTTTTGCCGGAGCTTTGGGGTTTTGTATTTTGTTTTCCCAACCGTTGCAGATAAACACCTTAACTGCCGTCGCTTCACTTTTTCTCATGTCTCCCCTGGCATATCTGCTGGGTCGCTATTTTTTGCAATTTATGGCCAAAAAGGGAGAGATAAAAATACTGGCAAAAGAGCTAAAAAAACAGGAAAAAAATATCGCCAGCGAGGAAAGCAGTGCCTTATTATGGCTAAGCTTAGACTTTGAGGAAACAATATTATCTTTACTTGATTTTTTGCAAATACAGCTTTCCAAACCCCAAATAAACAACCCCGAAAGGCAAAAAATAAGCCGGGTATATGAAAAAAGCAAAAAACTCCTGCAAAGCGGAAGACTGCTCAAGGAAAAAATCGATGAAGAAACGGATAAATAGTATAGTAATCAGGAATCAGGAATCAGGAATCAGGAATCAGGAATCAGGAATCAGGAATCAGGAATGAAGATAAGCAAATTAATACCTAAACACTCCTTGTCTGCTATTGCCAATTATATATTGCTTGTTACGTGTTGCATATTACTCGTTGCTTGTTGCTCCCCGGTGCTTGCCAAAATCGGACAAATGGATTCTGATACTTATACTGTGCAAATGCCAAACGTCAATATGACTTCCGGCAATAAAGACAGCCAGAACTATAAAGTAGGCGATACTGTCGGCCAGACCTTTCAGGGACTATTTGACTCTGACGGATATATTATAAAAGCCGGCTTTCAATATTTGCACACCCTGTTTGCCTTTTCTTTCAGTATATCCGATGTAAGTATAGATTTTGGCTCGCTTGGCATCGGCTCGCCAAAAATATTAAACAACCAGCTGGCTGTTTCTGCCCCGGGAGCGGGCGGATACCAAATTATTGCCTATGAAAAACACCCGCTAAGACTTTTATCCGGATCAGACGAAATACCGGACACGCTCTGCAACGGAGGCGCCCAGGAATGTGACGAAAGCCAGGCTCAACCCTGGACCGGCACCAACAATTATGGCTTTGGTTTTAATATTAGTTCTGATACCCAGCCCGGAGATATTGCTTCTGATTTTTTGGATACCAGCTATTACAGACAATTTGCCAATGCAAGCAAAAGGCCCACGCCTGAAGAAGCACAAATAATAATGAGCTCCCCCATTGCCTCCCGCTCTGCTCAAGCAACAGTACGCTATAAAGTAAATATAGATGCTCTGCAGTCTGCCGGCGATTACCAAACCGAACTGGTGTTTATCGCTGTGCCGAGTTATTAAAAATAAGACTAATATGACCAATAGAAAAGCGGTGAAAAAGGTCTTGAAAATTGCTTTTTGCTTTTTGTTTTTTGTTTTTTGCTTTCCCGGGAAAATGCTTGCCGCAGACTTTGACATTTCCTTTTCGCCGCCGGTATTGGAAGCAATGATAAAACCGGGCAAAAAGATAAACCAGGTTTACTGGATAACAAACCGGGGGCAAAGACAAAGCTATATCCCGCTGATACTACCGATGACCCCTTCCGGCTTGCAGGGCGGGACAAAACTAAGCATAAATCCCTTTACGGCAATAGAAAATAAAAACAATTATTTTTTGTCATACCCTTTTTTAAATTGGTTTTCCTTGCAAAATATCGATATAAAGCTGGGCCAGAGCTTTGTCCTGGAAGAAGGAGAAAAAAAACAGCTGGTCTTGAAAATAAATATACCCGAAAACAGCAAGCTAATAGATTATTATGTCACTTTTTTGATCCTGCCCAGCGCCGGCGACAATACAATCCTCGGCTCCGCCGGTAAAATCAGCGGCGGAATAGGCAGTCAGATACTTTTGACCGTATCGGAAAAAGAACCCGAAGGCAATCTTGATATAAGCGAGTTTAACGGCCCAAAGTGGTGCCTAAGCAAATCCTACTGCCTGCCGATAATTGACATGTTTGACCAGGCAAAATTCGAACTGACTGCCGAAAACAAAGGACAGCATTTGCAAAAAGCAAGCGGCAGTGTCAGTTTTTATAAAAACAGCCAGAAAATTGACGTGAACAGCATTATACCTGTCAATATTTTGGCCGATAGCAGGCGGCGGCTTCAGCCTGCCCAATGCCGGATAAAAAACGACTGTACATATTTTAGTTTTCAGCCAAATGCTTTATATTTGGGCAAAATAAGGGCTGAGGCCGAACTATTTATTGCCCCCGGCTCAAAAAAAGTATATATTTATTATGTATTGCCCATAAAGGCAGTTTTTGCTCTGATTTTAATAGCATCTTTATACTATTTTGTAAAATACAGCTTGACTAAGCTAGGTGAGTTATATAAAAATAGACAGGATAATTAGTTTAATGAGGTTATGAAAAATCAAATATCAAGGAGTGCTTATTTGAAAAAGCTAGGTGTATTTCTGGGTTTTTTTGTCCTCTTCTCGCTTGCACCCCTTCTTTCACCAAAAAAAGTAGATACTGCCAACCTGTCAAGCACCAAAGATACGCTGGAGACATCCCGCTTGTCTTTTTACAGTTCGCTGGAAGGAGACCATACTGCCGGTTCAACCCTAATCACCATCGATACTACTAACCATCCCTCTAAAAATACGGCCAACTTACACAGCGGCGACACGGTTTATATTGGCTCCAGCGGAGACAACCCCTATACGATCACCGATATCCTGAACAGCGCCCAATTTACGATCAACAAAGGCTTAAACTCTTTAGATAAAGACGATACTGACCCTATTTATGTCAAACGCACGGCTGTCCACACAGTAAACTTTACCACTGCTTCGGCGGTGGCTAACGGCAGTTTCCGGATCAAAATACCGGTGTCCAGCACGCTGGGCGACCGCAATGACGGCATACCAGACCCTGACGGTTTTGACGCCAACTTCATTACTACCGGCGATTTAACTGCGCCAGGGAGTGGCGACGGCTATACCTTTAGCTCTCCGACTATCGGCATTGGCGGTACTTCTCCATGCACATCAGGCTATTGGTGCTTTAATTTCCCTTATACCGGCACCGGCGGAACCGGAGTATCGTTTTCCGGCACCGGCGACCAATTTGTCATCGGCAGTACAAATAAAATGATCAACCCCTCTCCAGGCGGAACCCATACAGTCGGCACCGCCGATAACTATAGTGTCATTATCGAAAATCTGGACGGCAGTAATAATGTGGTCGACAGCACTGCTGTCTCACTTGGAATCATCGAATCGGTCCGGGTGACAGCCACGGTTGATCCCTCGATCACTTTTATAGTCGGTGGAGTCGGTACCGGCGGCACTCCTTGCGGCCTGGGTTCATTGTCTGTCGGTACCAGCGCTTATGTAGTCCCCTTTGGCAGTTTAACTTTAAATACTTTTTCCAATGCCGCCCAGACGCTGACCGTTACCACCAACGCCACTTCTGGCTATGCTGTCACTATTCAGGAAGACGACCAGCTGGGCAAAGACGGAGCTGTCAGCCCCTACATCCAAGACACCAGCTGTGCGGCTACGCCATGCAGCCATACCACTCCAAGAGACTGGACTTCAGCGTCCAGTTATCCCGGCTTTGGTTACTCCCTGCAGGAAGTAACCGCTGATGCGGCGGCTTTTGAATATGACGACAGTGGCACTTTTTATGCCAAACAACTCCCGGCCATTGCCGACCCGGATGTGGTCCAAACGGTAATGTCAGGCAGTACTGTTGCCTCTTCTGAACAAATCTATGTCTGTTA